>DATHJG010000340.1:0-7825 GCA_035489875.1 Solirubrobacteraceae bacterium
GTTCGGCGACGGCAACCTGCTGTGGGACTGCGTCACGCTGCTCGACGAGGCGACGGCGGCGGAGGTCGAGCGGCGCGGCGGCCTCGCCGCGATCGCGATCTCCCATCCGCACTACTACTCGTGCATGGTCGAGTGGGCGCAGCGCTTCGACTGCTCGATCCACCTGCACGCCGCCGATGCGGAGTGGGTGATGCGGCCCGATCCGGCGATCCGCTTCTGGGAAGGAGAGCGGCTCGAGCTCGGACACGGCCTGACCTTGATCCGCGGCGGCGGACATTTCGACGGCGGGACGATCCTGCACCGCGACGGCGCGCTGCTGGTGGGCGACATCATCCAGGTGATCCCCGACCGCACGCACGTCGGGGTCATGTGGAGCTATCCCAACCTGGTCCCGCTCCCGGACGCCGAGGTCCAACGGCTGGCCGCCGCGGTGGAGCCGTTCGACTACGACGCGATCTACGGCGCGTGGTGGGACGCGATCATCCCGGCGGACGGGCCGGAGATCGTGCGCCGCTCGGCCCAGCGCTACTCGCGGGCGCTGCGAGGCGAGCTGTGAGGCGCGAGTGGCGCCGCGAGGTGTCGGGCGTCGCGGCGGCCCGCTCGACGACGGCGCGCTGGCCGACGACGAGCGTCGCCCGCCGCGCACGCGTCATCGCCGTGTAGAGCATCTCCCGCCGCAGGAAGAACGCGCCGGCGGCGCTGTGCGCGATCACGACCGCGACCGGCAGCTCGATCCCCTGGCCCTTGTGGATGGAGCAGGCGTAGGCGAGCTGCAAGCGCGGCGCCTCGTCCTCGGGGAGCCGGACGACCACGCCGTCGGCCTCCACCGTCAGCACCTCGCCGTCCTCGTCGTGCTCCAGCAGCCGCAGGATCGTGCCGTTCATGAGCCCGAGCTCGTGCAGGTTGCGCCCGGACAGCATGAGCTTGTCGCCGATCCGCAGGCGCCCGCCGAGCACCTCGCGGCCGCCGGGGTTGAGCGCTGCCCGCAGGCGGGCGTTGAGCGCGTCGATGCCCAGCGCGCCGCGGTAGACGGGCGCGAACACCTGGATGTCGGCGAGGGGGTCGATCCCGAAGTGGCCGGGGAGCCGCTCGGTCACGAGCGAGACGACCTCGTCGAGCGCCGCGCGGGGGTCGGCGCGCTCGATCAGGAACAGGTCGCGGGTGAGGCCGCCGGCGTGCTCGAACGCCGGCGGGTCGCCGTGGCGCACGGCGTGGGCGCCGCGGACGATCATGCTCCCGGCCGCCTGGCGGAAGATGTGGGTGAGCTCGGCGACCGGCACCGCCTTGGACTCGACCAGCTCGGCGAACGGCTTGCCGGCGCCGACGGGCGCGAGCTGGTCGGCGTCGCCGACGAGCACCACGTGCGTCTCGCCGGCTACGGCGCGCAGCAGCGTGACGAGCAGCTCGAGGTTCGCCATCGACGTCTCGTCGACGATCAGGACGTCGGCGGAGAGCGCGTCGACCATCGGTCCCTGGCCCGGGATCCAGCCCAGCGCCGAGTGGATCGTCGAGGCGTCCAGGCCGGTCGACTCGGTGATCCGCCGCGCGGCGCGGCCGGTGGGCGCGACGAGCAGGACCGACCGCTTCTGCTGGGCGGCCGCGGCCCAGATCAGCCGGATCGTCGCGGTCTTGCCGGTGCCCGGGCCGCCGGTGACGATCGAGAGGCGGGACGCGAACGCGGCGCGGACCGCGGCCGTCTGCTCCGGCGCCGGGACGAGGTCGCCGCCGGGCGCATCACGCACCGGGTCCGGTCCCACCGCGGCGCGGCCCGCCGCGAGGTCGCGGACCTGCCGCGCCAGCTCGGCCTCGAGGGCGGCGGTGGCGGGGCGGTACGCCCACACCGCTCCCGCGGGGTCGACGTCCAGCACCAGCACGCCGTCGCCGTGCATCTCCCGCAGCGACTCGGCGGAGGGCGCCGCCCCAAGGAGCGCGCCGGCCTTGGCCGCGAGCTCCGCGACCGGCAGGCACGTGGAGCCGTCCCTCTCCGCCTCGTCCAGCACGTGGATCACGCCCGCGCGTGCGCGTGCAAGGGCGTCGAGCGGCACGCCGCCGGCGCGCGCGATCGTGTCGGCGGTCTGGAAGCCGACGCCGAACACGCTCGTCAGCTCGTACGGCCGCTCGCGCACGATGTGATGCACGCGGTCGCCGTAGTGCTTCGCGATCCGCGGGACCAGCCAGGCGAGCCCGTGCGGCGCGAGCAGCAGGTGCAGCGCGCGGGTCGACCGCAGCCCGTGCCAGGACCGGATCGCCTCGTTGGCCCGGCGGGGGTTGAGCCCGACGGCGCGGAACGCGGTGTGCGGGTCGCGGTCGATCGCGTCCAGGACGTCGTCGCCGTAGCGCTCCAGCAGCCGTTCCGCCCGTCCCGGCCCGATGTGCTTGACCCGCTTCAGATACGCGGTGAGCGCCGCGTCGCCGGCGGGCGCCAGCGGCTCGGCGGTCGCGACCCTGACCTGCATCCCGAACCGCCGGTCGTCCTGCCACACGCCGGCGATCCGCACCCGCTCGCGCTCCTCCAGGTGCGCGATCGTCCCGACGAGCACGACCTCGTCGCCGTCGCGATCGGCGTCTATGACGGCGAAGCCGGAGTCGTCGCTCGCCCACCGCCGGCGGCGGATGAGGACCTCGCCCTCGAAGGGCGTGCCGGGCGTCCCCTCGATCATCGGTGTGCCGCAACGTACCTCAGGGACGTCGTGGCTGTACCCAAGCCGGTTGACCCCGGCGCGTAACGGGAATACGGTCGGCAGAGCCATGAACAAGCCCGACTCGAGGCTGATCGGACCCGACGAGACCGCCTACCGGCTGGAGATGACGGCGGCCGAGCTCAAGGTCACCTACACCGCGCTCAAGGCGCTCATGAACGACTTCGGGCACGACGAGTTCGACGTCCAGCGGATCATCCGCGGGGTCATCGACAAGCTCCCGCCGGCGGAGTCGATCGAATCGATCGACCTCCGCCTCCCGCGCGGACGCCCGCGGCACTAGCGTTCAGTCGCCGCCCGTTACGGAGCGCCCGACGCCGGCGGCGGCGCGGCCGGCTGCGCGGCGAGCGCGTTCGGGCCGGCGGCCGCGGCCGTTGCGCGGGACCGGTCGAACGCCGTGATCTGCCCGAGCTTCGAGAACGTCGGCGCGAGCTTGACGTCCTGGACCTGCCAGCCGTCGGCGCCCTTGCTCAGGTTGATCGCGACGAGCGGCTTGGCCTCGAAGCGGTCGGTGAACGCTCCCCACTTCTGGATCCGCTGCGGCGTCGCGAGCCCCTCGAGCGCCTGCCAGAGCCGTGACGACCGCCAGCCCTTTGCCGTGGCCGGCTGCTGTGCCGCCGGGCCCCCGGCCGGCGCGCCCGCCGGACCCTGCGCCGGGGCGTTGGCCGGCGCGGGCGCCGCAGCCGGGGGGGCGGGCGGCGCCGCAGCGGCGGAAGCGGGCGCCGCAGCCGCGGGAGCGGCCTGGACGGCCGCCTGTGCTGCGGCGGGCTGACCGCGCCGGAACACGCGCCCGAACGCGTTCGTGAAGGCCGTGCGGGCAGCGGAGGGCTGGCGGCCGGTCAGGTCGACGAGCGTCAACGGGCTGGACTCGGCGTAGCTGTAGGCCGGCAGCAGCGCGGGATCGTCCACCACCTGGTCGGGATCGTCCTCCAGCACCGGGTCGGCGCTGTAGAGGAACTGCTCGCGCGGCTCGTACCAGCGAGCGCCGAGGTCGACCAGGTTGCGCACCTCGTCGAGGTAGCCGCCCGTGAACAGGTACGGGGTGCGGTGGACGTCGGAGTGCTCGAGCACCCACGTCTCGCCGCTGGGGAAGTACTCCATGTGCTGGAAGACCTTCCCGTCGTCGTCGGTCACGACGTTCGTGCTGCCCTGCAGGTCCTTGTGCAGGAAGTAGCGCATGAACTCATACGTGCCGTCTGCGAACTGGCGCTGCTGGGCAAGCCGCTCGCTGCCCGCCCAGATCTGCTTCGTCGCCACGCTGCCGTTGCGCACCGTGTACCACTGGTTGACGAACGCGGTCTCGCCAGCCGGGCCGCGCTCGATCGCGCGGCGGCCGGACTCGTCGTACGTGTACCGGGTCGTGCTGCCCTGGTCGGCCACGCTGCGCATCCGGTCCGTGGCGTCCCACGTCACCGTGCGTCGCTGGCCGCCCTTGTCCTCGGTCCAGCCGGTGAAGTTGCCGTTCGCATCGAACGTGTACGGGCGCTTGCCGATCCGCGTGATCTGGTGCGGCCGGCTCGAGCCGTACTGGATGGCCGGCAGCTCGTAGGTCGTGGGTTTCTGCGTGATCCGCGAGCCGCCGGGACCGGTCACGACGTCGGCCTGGTCCTTGCTCGTGACGTTGCCGTTCACGTCATACGTGGTCGCGTAGGTGTAGTTGCGCCGCTTGCTCGGGGCGAAGCGGTACTCGCCGTCCGCCGATCGGAGCCGGTAGTACGGGTCGTAGCGATACGTCTGGGCGCTCGGCCCGCCCTTCAGCGACGGCACCGGCGCCGGGACCTCGTTGCGCATCGAGAGCACGTTGCCGACGCGGTCATAGGCGTAGTTGAGATCCTGGATCTCGCGGTCGGGGGCGTCGGCGTTCTGACGCGCCAGCCGGCGCGTGGCGGCGTCGTAGCGGTACGTCGTCTTCACGCCGTTGCCGGTCTGCTGGAAGCGACGGTCGAGGAACTCGTCGTACTCGAGCCGGTCCAGGTACGCGTAGTGCTGGAAGCCCTTGTCGCCCGCGACGCTCGCGAGCAGGCCGCCCGAGTCGTAGTCGTGCTCGAGCACCTCCCCGTCGGGATACGTCAGCGTGCGGGTGCGGCCGAAGCCGTCATAGGTGAAGCCCGTCGTGAACGTCAGCCGCTGCTCGTTCTCGTCGTTGAGGTTGTGCACGAGCATCGTCGCGGTCTCGCTCGCCACCGCCCCCAACGGGTCGTACGTGAAGCGCTGGTCGCGCGCGGCGTCGGTGAGCGCGACCATCCGGCCGGCGCCGTTGCCGGCCGCGTCCGCCGCCCCGTAGGCGTAGGTCACGTCCGGGGTGCCGTCCGGGTGGTCGACCGCCTCCAGCCGCTCGATGTCGTACCGGTACGTGGTCTGCTGGCCCGCGGCGCGGAGCTTCGGCGTGATCCGCGCGACGAGGTTGCTCGCCGTGTCGAAGCGGCGCTCGACCAGCCCGCCGTCCGGCGTGCGCGTCGACGTGCGCCGGCCGAGCAGGTCGTAGGTGTGCTCGGTCGCGTTGCCGCCGTTGTCGACCACGCGCGCCAGCTGCCCGAGCGGGTCGTAGGCGTAGCGCGTGCGCATGGCGGCCGCGCCGGCGGGCAGGTCGTCGACCGCGCGCACGTTGTCGTGCACGTCGGTGAACGAGCGCTGCGGCTTGCCCTCGGCGTCGGTGATCCGCGTGGTGAAGAGCGTCGCGCCGAAGTCGGCCGCGCCGCCGAAGCCGTAGGCCGTCGACGTGGTCGAGCCGTCCGGGTTGACGACGCCGGTCACGAGGTCGGACAGGTTCCAGCTCGTCCTGGTCGGCGCGGTCGACGCCGCGCTCGTGTTGTAGGTGCCGGGGCGGTCCAGCGGCTCCTCGGTCGGATGCCACTCCTTCACCGGGCGTCCGAGCGCGTCGAACTCGACCGCGCCGGAGACGACCCGCGCCGCCTCCGCCGGTGTGTCCGCCCCACGGAAGAGCGTGGCGTCCTGCTTGGTCTGCGTCTGGCGGCCGCTGCCGTCGGCGAACGCGACCGTGTCGATCGTGTCGCCGGGGTGGAACGCATCGTGGTGGTGCGCGACGGCGTACGCGTAGCCGGGCGCCGTCGGGTGGTGCTCGAACGTCACGGTCGCGTGCCCCGAGCCCTGCTCGTACGGGCCGGTGATCGACGCGATGCGGGCGGCGGCGTCGTACGTGTAGCTCGTCGTCTGCTCGTTCGCGTCGGTGCGCGAGGCGATCAGGCCCGTGCGTCCGTCGAACGTCGCCGTGGCGGTCAGGCCGTGGCTGTCGGTCGTCTGGGCCACGTTGGCATGGCTGTCGTCGTCGTAGACGTAGTCGACCGTCAGCCGCTCGCCGTCGGCGTTCTCGGGGTAGTCGATGTGGTTGTAGGAGCCCCACGAGTCGTAGGACAGCTCGGTGACGGCGACGTCGCCGCCGCCGGTCCGCTCCTCCAGCCGCGTCACCGAGCTGTTGTCGCACAGCGCGGGGCTGCCGTCGCGGTGACGCAGCACGTTCCCGGACGCGTCGCGCACCTCGAACACGGCCGGGATGCTGGTCCACGTCGGGCAGCGCTTCGGGCTCCAGAGCGGCGACACCCGGCCGGCCGGCTTCGGGGCCGGGCACGGGAACGCCTCCTGGAGATCGGAAGAGGAGGAGATCTCGCAGTTCGTGTACGTCGTGAGCGCGATCGTGTCGTCGCCCGGGAGCTCCGGCTCGCCGACGTCGAGCTGGCGCACCACGTTGCCGAGGTCGTCGTACTCGAACGCGTTCCACGTCTCCTCGCCGAGGTCGCCGCTCTCGTCGTACCAGCGCTGCTCGACCTTGCGCCGCTCGGGCGCGACGCTCATCCCGAGCAGGCGCACGCCGGCGGGATCGCTCGCGGTCGGCTCGAGCGCGGCGTCCGCGCCGGTCTCGACGTCGACCAGGCCCCACGTGGTCCGTGTCTCCTTGACCGGCGTGCCGCCGGGGGAGCGCAGCGTCTCGCTCGTCATCAGGCCGCTGTCGAAGACGTTCGCGTTGCGATAGCGGCGGTCGATCGAGCGCAGCAGCGGATCGTCGGCGACGTCGCCGTCGTCCGCGAACGCGCGCTGGCGCTCGACGACCTTGCCGTAGCCCAGGAACTCGCGCTCCAGCGGGTTGTAGGCGTTGTCCTCGTACTCGTAGGTCGTCAGCAGGGTGTCGGGCCCGTCGCCCGGTCGCTTGTCGTCGACCTCCACGCTGGAGAGCACCCACTGCGAGTACGGCTGGGCCTCGGTGTTGCCGTCGCGCTCGTAGCCGAGCCGGATCTCGCCGCCGAGCGGGTTGCGCACCGAGCGCAGCAGGTTCGTGCGGCCGCGATTGTTCAGCCTGACGCGGATCTCGTCGTCGGAGTCGCTGCGCAGCGAGTCCGGGTATCCGTCGCCGTTGACGTCCGCGAGCTGGACCTGGTTGCTCGAGATCGAGTGGTCGAAGTGCGCGCCGGGGTTGATGATCACGTAGCAGCCGGCCAGGCACAACGGGCCGATCCCGATCGTGAAGTCGAAGCCGGCGCCGAGTCCCTGGCTCCGGCCCTGCGCGACCTGCTGGCCGGTCGGGATGCCGAGGAGCTCGACCTCGCCCTCGGCCAGGTCGCCGTAGTCGACCTCGGCCCCGATGCCGGCGCCGGTGCCGAACGCGACCTTGACGTCCGAGCCGTCCTTCCGCAGCCGGTCGAGCACGCCGTCGCCGTCGACGTCGACCCAGGAGTAGCGCGGGAAGTCGACCGCCTCGCTGTAACCGAGGCCGCCGGAGAACTCCTTGTTGTTGATCTGGAAGCCCAGGGCCGCGCCGACCGAGCCGGAGTAGGACTCGCCGCTCTCGAACCCGCCCCCCGACCAGCGGATGGGGTCCGACTCGAAGCCGTAGCCCAGGTTGAGCCGCACGCGCACGCCGTTGGCGTCGGCCGCGACCTTGTCCGCCAGCCCGTCGCCGTTGACGTCGGCCAGCTCCTCCTCGAGCGCGCCCGGGCCGGAGGGCATCTCGCCCATGCCCTCATCCCACTCGGGATCTGTCACGACCGGGTTGGTGAAGTTCGCGGCGACGCCCAGCGACCCGCCGATCGAGGCGCCGTACTGGTCGCCCGACGCCTGCGATCCCTGCAAGGCCGCGCCAGCCGCCGGCGGGTGGTTGCTCCCGCTCGCCGGCG
>DATHJG010000341.1:0-3874 GCA_035489875.1 Solirubrobacteraceae bacterium
GCGGTCGAGCTGCTCGTCGCGGCGCACGGCGCCACGACCGCGACCGCGGTCGACAACACGCTCTGGCACCGCGGCGGCGCGCCGCGCTACAAGGCGCATCCGCGCCACCGCGCGCGGACGACCGCCTACTGAACCCGGTAGCGGCGCCAGAGGTCGGCGAGCGGGACCGGCGAGGCCGCGTCCATCGCGGCGCGGAACGCCGCCGCGGTCGACCAGCCGTAGCGGTGGGCCAGCGCGTACTCGCGCAGCGCGGTCCCGAATCGCTCGCGGCCCATGCGCTTGCGCAGCACGTCGAGCAGGCAGGCGCCCTCGTAGTAGATGACGCCGTAGTCGACCCGCCTGCGGTGGCGGAAGAAGTCGACCGGGCGCGTCACGAACCCGGCCTCCGGCCCCGGCCGCCGGCACCACGGGCGGTGCTGCGCACCGGTCGCCTCCTCGGAGTAGGTGGCGAACGCCTCGTCCAGCCACGGCGCCGCCGCCTGGTCGTCGGAGATCAGCGCATACCACCACTCGTGCGCGAGCTCGTGCGTCACGACGAAGTCGAGGGGCGGGCTCATGATCATGCCGGTGTGCTCCATCCCGGCGTCCTCGGTGACCACGATCTGGAGGTCGGGCCAGCCGTAGGAGCCGTAGAGCGCGGCGAGCTGCGGGAGCCGCCGGCGCGCGATCCGCATGACCTTCTCCAACTGCTTGCCCCACCGCCCACGCGCGCCCCAGACGGTCACGGCGACGCCGCCCACGTCGCCGCGGACGCGGCGCAGCCGCCCGGCGGCGAACGAGTAGTCGCGGCCGCGCTCCAGCTTGCGGGTGCCGTCGGGCTGGAGGACGCCGGGCGCCGCGACCGCGATCCCCCGCGGCGGGTGGAGCCGCACCGTCCAGTCCGCGGCGGGATACGTCCACGCCTCGCCGGACGCGAAGTAGCGGTCGAGCCGCCAGGCGCCGCCCTCGAGGTGGGCGAGCGCCGGGATCGCGTTCGAGAGCAGCGCGACGTTGCGGCCATGGCCGAAGCGGTCGTGCACGTCCGGCACGCGGATCTCGACGTCGAACGCGACGCTGCCGCGCGCACCCGGTGCGATCGGCGCGGCAAGCCGGAGCGGGATCGCGGTGCAGCTCACCGCCGGGTCCCCGGCCGTCGCGCCGGCGACCGCGGAGATCCGCACGGCACGCGTGCCGCGGCAGCCGCGCGGCCCGTTGCCCCACAGGCGGATCCAGATCAGGTCGAGCGGCGCCGCACCCGGGTTGGTGATGGTGAGCGTCTCGCGCCCGGTCCAGCGGAAGCCGTGATCGGAGCCGGTCAGCGCGAGGGTATAGGCGGGCGCGGTGGCGTCGGGCTCACCGGCGGCGGCCGGCGCGGCGGCGGCCAGCGTCGCGGCGAGCGCCAGGATGACCGCGGCCGCCCGGAGCACCCGCGTCACGCCTTCACCACGAGGATCACGAGCGTCCGCGGTCCGTGGACGCCCTCGACGCGCTCCAGCTCGATGTCGGACGTGGCGCTCGGGCCGGACACGAACGTGAGCGGCAGCCCCGCGGCGGCGGCCGGCGCGAGCGCGGCGATCGCGTCGGGGACGGAGGCGTGGATCCGGCCCGCCTCGACGAGGCAGACGTGGAAGTCGGGCACGAGCGTGAGCGCGCGGCGGCCGCTGCGCTCGCCGCCGTCGAGCACGATCGTGCCGGTCTCGGCGATCGCCAGCGCGCAGCCGGTGAGGACGCCGTCGACCTGGTCGAGCCCGCGCGCGGAGATCGGCGGGTCGTCGATCAGCAGCTCCAGGCCGGGGATGTGTCGCAGCGCGCCCGGCGGGACGGCGACGCGCCGCGCGCCCTGCTCGCGGCACGCCTCGATCACCGCGTCCTCGAGCCCGCCGGCCGCGACGCGGCGGACGGTCGCGCGGTACTCGGCGGCCCGCTCGCAGAACCACGCGACGACGGACTCGTCGCCGGCAGCCGCACCGCTTCCGGCCTGGTCGTACGCGCGAGGGATGACGGGCACCGCCGGCGCCGGGCCGAGCGCGGCGTCGATGCGGGCCATGATCTCAGCGCGCGCGCTCACGTAACTCCCGGAGCGCAGGCGGGAGGCTCCCCTGAGCGGCGGTACGCGGTGCGAACCGGTGAGCCGGACGCCGAGCACCGGACCCGATCTCCTGGTGGCGCGGCAACGTTCGAGCAGACGCTCATCGCTCCTGCCACCAGTCCCGGAAGTTCTCCTTCGGCACGTGGGGCAGCTCGCGCATCTCGGTCCACCCGCTCAACGGTCCTGGCAACTTCGCGATCGGGCCGTTGCCGGCGCGCGCCATCCGCTGCGCGCGCTCGTAGCCTCCGCGCGAGCGGAACACGCGCGCGAGCGCGTCCATCGCCAGCCGCTCGGGGCTCCAGCGCGGCTTGACCTCCCGGACCACCCGCGCCCGCAGGTGCACGAGCACCTGCGGGATGTCGATCTTGACCGGGCAGACCTCGTAGCACGCGCCGCACAGCGACGACGCCCACGGGAGCGTCGGGGCGCGGTCGAGCCCTTCGAGCTGCGGCGTGAGGATCGCCCCGATCGGGCCAGGGTAGACCGACTCGTACGCGTGGCCGCCCGTACGCGAATAGACCGGGCAAGAGTTCAGACACGCCGAGCAGCGGATGCAGTGCAGCGCCTGGCGGCCGACCTCGTCGGCCAGCACCTGCGTCCGCCCCGCGTCGAGCAGCACGAGGTGGAACTCGCGCGGCCCGTCATCTGCACGCACGCCGGTCCAGATCGACGTGTACGGGTTCATACGCTCCGCGGTGGAGGAGCGCGGCAGCAACTGGAGCATGACCTCGAGGTCGCGCCACTCCGGCACCAGCTTCTCGATCCCCATCAGCGTGATCAGCACGTCCGGCAGCGTCGTGCACATGCGCCCGTTGCCCTCGGACTCGACCACGGCGACCGCGCCGGTCTCGGCGACCCCGAAGTTCGCGCCGCTGACCGCGACCGGCACCGAGAGGAACTTCTCGCGCAGGTGCCGCCGCGCGACCTCGGCGATCGCCGAGGGCTCCAGCCCCAGCTCCTCCCCCGGAGCGATCGTGTGCTCGAACAGCGCCGCGATCTCCGCCCGGTTGCGGTGGATCGCGGGGACGAGGATGTGCGACTGCTCGTCGTGGCCGAGCTGGATGATGAGCTCCGCGAGGTCGGTCTCGATCGCCGCGATCCCGCGCAGCGCGAGCGCGTCGTTCAGCCCGATCTCGTCGGTGGCGAGCGACTTCACCTTGATGACCTCGTCGGCGCCGTGCGCGCGCGCGATCCGCGCGACGATCTCGTTCGCCTCGGCGCCGTCGCGTGCCCAGTGCACGGTGCCGCCGGCGGCCACCACCCGCTCCTCGAGCTGCTCGAGCAGCGCCGGGAGCGTCGCCATCGTGCGCGCCTTGATCGCGGCGCCGGCGTCGCGCAGCGCCTCCCAGTCGTCGACCTCGGCCACCACCCGCGCGCGCTTCTCGCGGATCGCGGTCGTCGCCTTGCCGAGGTTGCGCCGTAGCTGCGCGTTCGCCAGCGCGACGCTCGCCGCGGCGGGGAAGCCACCGGCGGTCACTCCTGCGCCGCCAGGATCTCGGCGAAGTGCATCACGCGCACGCCCGCGCGCTGGCGCGTCAGCGCGCCGCCGATGTGCATGAGGCACGACGTGTCGACCGCCGTGCAGACCTCCGCGCGCGTGTCGAGCACGTGGCGCAGCTTGTCGCCCAGCATCGCCATCGACACCTCGGCGTTCTTGACCGCGAACGTGCCGCCGAACCCGCAGCACTCGCGCGCGTCCTCCAGCTCCACGAGGTCGATCCCCCGCACCGCGCGCAGCAGCCGCTCGGGACGGTCGCCGATCCCGAGCGCGCGGATCGAGTGGCACGTCGGGTGCAGCGTCACCCG
>DATHJG010000342.1:0-5362 GCA_035489875.1 Solirubrobacteraceae bacterium
GGACGCGGATGTCGCTGGCGATCGGCACGCTGCCGGCGAGCGTCGGCTTGACGATGAAGCCGAGCCGTGCGGGCGCGCCGGCCGGCGGCTCCAGGTTGAAGACATCGCCCGCGTTGGTCGAGTGGACCGGCGCCGGGACCAACTGGGGGACGGCCGTGGCCGTCACCGACACCGAGCCGACGCGCGCGGCCGGCGGGCAACTGCTCGCGTCGAACTGCGCCTGGCTGCAGCGCACCGGCGTCGCGCTCGGGTTGCCGATGAGACCGGGAGGAAAGCCGAGGCGGACGTTGCGGACGCGCGGCGTCTGCGCGTCCTCGTACGCGGGGAACGCCGTCACCACGGTCACGTCCGGGTGCCCGCCGGCCTGCTGCGTGGAGGTCGCGACCGAGAACTCCCCGACGCCGAAGTCCGCTGCGCTCGCCGCTCCCGGCGCGGCCAGCGCCGCCGCCACGACCGCCCCGCAGATGAACGTCCGTCCCGTGCTCCGCATCTCAACCTCCTCGTCGCTTCCCCATGGGGAGAACGCGCGACGGGCGCGGAACTTGCGGGAACTGGCCGGATCAGCGCGAGAACGGGCGGTGATGCGCGGCGCCGAGCGCGTCGAGCGCCTTGCCGAGCACGGCTTCGCCCGTCGCGGCGTCGATCGCCGGGACCGGGCTCGGGTCGACCGGCTCGGGGGGCGCGGGCGGCGCGGGCGGCTCGGCCGCGGGGCGCCGCAGCAGCTTGGCCCAGAACCCGCGCGGCGGCGGCTCCTCGACGGCCGGCGGCTCCGGCTCCGGCTCGGGCGGCGGCGGATCGATGACGACGGGCAGCGCGGTCAGCGTCACCTTCGTCCCCCAGCCGGAGGGTTCCAGCCGCACGGAGCCCGAGGCGAGGTCGCCCTCCCATTCGACGACCTTCTCGGGCTCCGTGCGGGTGATGCGGATCTCGCCGAACTCGCCCAGGTGCCGGGCGAGCGCGGCCATGTCCGACAGCTCCGCCCACAGCTCGGGCGGGCTCTTGACGAGCGTGCGCTTGGCTTCCATCGCAAGAGGGCTTCGCCCGCCGCGGACGGTTCCCTCCCCGGATCGGGACGATGGGCGCGCGCGTTCAGGCCTGCGGCTGGTACTCGCCGAACACGTCGCGCATCGCGCCGCTCACCTCGCCGATCGAGCAGGCGTCCTTGAGCGCCAGGCGGATCGGAGGGAGCAGGTTGTCGTCGCCGCGGCAGGCCGCGCGCAGCTCCTCGAGCCGCCGGTCGGCCAGCGCCTGGTCGCGGCCGGCCTTGAACGCCGCCAAGCGCTCGACCTGCTCGCGCTCCGCCTCCGGGTCGACGCGGAGGATGTCCTCCACCTCCACGTCCTCCTCGACGTACTTGTTGACGCCGACGACGATGTCCTGGCCGGTGCGGTAGCGCTCGTGGTAGCCGAACGCCGACTCCTCGATCTCGTTCTTGATGAACGAGATCGCGTTGACCGAGCCGCCGAGCTCGTCGACGCGCCCGATCAGCGTGCGGGCGCGGCGCTCGACCTCGTCGGTGAGGTTCTCGACGAAGTAGGAGCCCGCGAACGGGTCGACGGTGTCGGCGGCGCCCGACTCGTGGGCGATGATCTGCTGCGTGCGCAGCGCGAGCTTGGCCGCGCGCTCGGTCGGCAGCGCCAGCGCCTCGTCGTAGCCGTTGGTGTGCAGCGACTGCGTGCCGCCGCACACCGCCGCGAACGCCTGCAGCGCCACGCGCACGACGTTGTTGACGGGCTGCTGCGCGGTCAGCGTCACGCCCCCGGTCTGCGTGTGGAAACGGATCATCATCGCCTTCGGGTCGGTCGCGCCGAAGCGGTCGCGCATCGCCTCGGCCCAGATCCGGCGGGCGGCGCGGAACTTCGCGACCTCCTGGAAGACGTTGTTGTGGCCGTTGAAGAAGAACGCCAGGCGCGGGGCGAACGCGTCGACCTGGAGCCCGGCGTCGATCGCCGCCTGCACGTACGCCATCCCGTTGGCCAGCGTGAACGCGACCTCCTGGACCGCCGAGCAGCCCTTCTCGCGGAAGTGGTAACCGGAGATCGACACCGTGTTCCAGCGCGGCACGTGCTCGGCGCAGTACGCGAACAGGTCGGTCGTCAGGCGCATCGACGGGCCGGGCGGGTAGATGAAGTTCCCGCGCGCGATGTACTCCTTGAGGATGTCGTTCTGGACCGTGCCGCGCAGCTTCTCCGGCGCGACGCCCTGCTCCTCGCCGACGAGCTGGTAGAGCAGCAGGAGCACGGCCGCCGGCGCGTTGATCGTCATCGACGTCGAGACGCCGTCGAGCGGGATCCCGTCGAACGCCGTGCGCATGTCGTCGAGCGTGTCGATCGCCACGCCGGTCCGGCCGACCTCGCCCAGGCAGCGCGGGTCGTCGGAGTCCAGCCCGAGCTGCGTCGGCAGGTCGAACGCCATCGACAGGCCGGTGGAGCCGTGCGCGAGCAGGTACTTGTAGCGCTCGTTGGACTCCTTCGCCGACGCGTAGCCCGCGTACTGGCGCATCGTCCAGAGCTGCTTGCGATACATCTCGCGATGCGGCCCGCGCGTGAACGGGTACTCGCCCGGCTGCCCGAGCCGCTGCTCGAGCCCGTCGGCGACGTCGTCCGCGGTGTAGAGCGGCTTGACCTCGATCCCGGAGTCGGTGAACCGGCGCGGATCGTCGGGGCCCACGATCGGGGCCACGGAGAGGTCGGCGGCGTCCTTGTCCTCGATGGCCATCGAATCCAGGCTACCTGCACCGCCTGGCGCGGCGCCGCATATGCTCCGCCGATGGTGCAAACGGTGGCGGTCGGGACCGACGGTTCCGGGACCGCGGACAAGGCGGTCGAGTTCGCGATCGATCTCGCGGCTCGCTACGACGCCAAGATCGTGTTCATCTCTGCGTACACGCCGGTGCCCGCGTCGCGGCTCGCGCGCGAGCGCACCGAGGCGCCCGAGGACCTGCAGTGGGCGATCAACCCGGCGGAGGACGTCGACGCCACGCTGCGCGCGTGCGAGGAGCGCGCCGCCGAGCACGGGCTGCGCTGGGCGAGCGAGGCGCGCGAGGGCGATGCGGCGAAGATCCTGGTCGAGCTCGCCGACAGCAACGACGCCGACGTCCTCGTGATCGGCAACAAGGGGATGCGGCGCAAGGCGCTCGGCAGCGTGCCGAACTCCGTCTCGCACAACGCTCCCTGCTCGGTGCTGATCGTCAAGACCACCTGACGGCCGGGTCGCAACCGCGCCGGGCAGCGCCGGCGCGGTTGCTGAGCGGTCTCGCTAGCGCGGCAGGTAGGGCTCGAGCGGCGCCGGCTTGCGCCGGCAGCTGTCGCCACTGCAGTCGCGCAGCGCCGTCAACCGCTCGGCCAGCTCGCCCTCCAACCGGTCGTAGGCCGGGTCGTCGTGCCGGCTCTGGAGCTGGTACGGGTCGGTCTCGAGGTCGTACAGCTCACGCTCGCCGCTCACGTTCTCCACGTAGACGAAGCGCGAGGTCCGGATCGCGGCGTAGGTGTGCTGCTCGATCAGCAGCTCGCGCGGGAAGGGCTGCCGCGGGTGCCGCGCGAGCGGCAGCAGCGATCGCCCGTCGAGCGTCCTTGCCGGCACCGCCCCGGTCGCGTCGAGGATCGTCGCGGCGAGGTCGGCGTTGATCGCGAGGTTGTCCACCGTGACGCCCGCGGGGACCCCCGGCCCCCGGATCACCAGCGGCACGCGGATCGCCTCCTCGTAGACGCGGTTCTTGCCGATCGGGACGCGGTGCTCGCCGTGGAAGAAGCCGTTGTCGGAGGTGAACACGATCAGCGTGTCGTCGAGCTCGCCCGTCGCCCGCAGCGCGTCGACGATCCGCCCGACGCCCTCGTCGACCGACTGGAGGGCCTCCAGCCGGCAGCGGTAGCGGCGCTGGATGTCGTCGAATGCGACGGGGTCGATCGCCGGCAGCGCTTGGATCGCGCCGGGCTTGTCGGACACGTCGGCCTCGTCGAAGCTCGGCGGCTGCGGGAGCGGCTCGTCGTCGAAGGCGTTGGCATGGCGCGGCGCCGGCTTCGGGGCGGCGTCGTCGCAGTCGAACGGCGGGTTGGGATTCGGGTTCGGCCCGCCGTTGTGCGGCGCGGTGTAGTTCACCGTGAGCAGGAACGGGCCTTCGGGGGCGCGGCGCTCGATCGCGTCGACCGCCAGGTCCGAGAACACGTCCTGCTTGAAGTCAGCCGGGGTGGTGCCGTACTCGACCAGGCTGCCGTTCTGGTTGAGCGCATAGTCGTAGACCCGCTGGGTCCCCACGGCGGCCGCGTACCACTCGCTCCAGCCCGGCGGGACGTACGTGGGGCTGGTGTCCTCCCCGTAGCCGTTGAGGTACTTCCCGATGTGGACCGTGTGGTACCCCGCACCCTGAAGCCACACCGGCAGCGTGTTGGTGTCGTCGAGTCGCGTCACGCCGCCGGTGGGAAGCTCGTTGCCCAGCACGCCGTGGTTGTGCGCATACTGTCCGGTGAGCAGGGTCGCGCGGGAAGGGCAGCACAGCGGCCAGTTGGTGAAGCTGTTCGCGAACGTCGCGCCCTCGGCTGCGAGCTCCGAGCTCACCCGGTCCATCACCCGCAGCGAGTCCATGTGCTGGTCGTCGGTCAGGACGACGATCACGTTCGGGCGCTCGGTCTCGTGCTCGGCGCCCGGCCTGCGCTCCTTGCTCGGCGCGGCCTGCACGCTCGCTACGCAGATCGCCAGCGCGCCGAGCGCGACCGCGATCCTCCTGATCCCTCGTCCGCGTGGTCTTCCCACGATTGTCCTCCTGGTTCGACGTCCGGTCGCGGAACATACCGAATATGGCCAATCGAGATAGTTGACAATGCGGCCAGGCCGCGGGAGGGTGGTCGCGACGTGAAGGGGAGGGCCTGGCTCTAGGCTTGCGCGCCGCCGACGCCCGGCACCCAGCTCGTGCCGGCCAGCGGGACGCGGGCCATCGCGGCCGCCTCGACGGTGAGCGCGACGAGGTCCTCCGGCTCGAGGTTGTGGACGTGCGACTTCCCGCAGGCGCGCGCGAGCGTCTGCGTCTCGAGCACGAGCGTGCGCAGGTAGTTCGCCAGCCGGCGCCCGCCCAGGATCGGGTCGAAGCGCGCGGCGAGCTCGTCGTCCTGGGTCGAGATGCCGGCCGGGTCACGGCCGGCCTGCCAGTCGTCGTAGAAGCCCGGCGCGGTGCCGATCTCGGCGTACTCGGACGCCAGCTCGGGCGCGTTGTCGCCGAGCGCGATCAGCGCGCCGACCCCGATCGAGACGGCGTCGGCGCCGAGCGCGAGTGCCTTGGCGACGTCCGCGCCGGTGCGGATGCCGCCGGACACGATCAGCTGCACCTTGCGGTGCATGTCGAGCTCCTGCAGCGACTCGACGGCCTGTG
>DATHJG010000343.1:0-3363 GCA_035489875.1 Solirubrobacteraceae bacterium
CCGGCGGCAGCTCGCCGGCCGCGGCGAACTGGCCGCGCACGTTCGCGACCTGCTGCGCGGAATTCGCCATCTCGCGCTGCGGCGGCCCGTCCCCGGTCCGCTCCAGCGCGGCGGCGTAGGGCAACCCGAGCGCGGCCGCGAGGCGCGCCGCGAAGTCGGGCACGAGCGGGCCGCTGCGGCGCGAGGGCACCGCGCTCACCCACGCGATCGGCGGCCCCCAGCCGCGGACCGCCTCGGCGGCGGCGTCGACCAGCTCGTCGTCGAAGCGCCCCGCGCGGCGTCCAGCCTGCACGAGCGGGTCCCAGCCGCCGTCGCCGAGCCGCGCCAGCGCGCGACCCTCCTCGGCGCGCACGTCGTCCGGGATCTTGCGCATCGCGCCGTCCTCGGCCGGCGCCATCTTCTTGACCTCGAGCAGGAGCGGCTTGGTGCGCAGGTGCAGCGCCGCCTCCCGCACGAGCCCGGGATCGAGCGGCTCCGTGAACCGGGGCCCGGCGCACACCGCGCAGCGGCCGCAGTCGCGCGGCTCGGGATCGTCGAGCTCCTCCTGCAGCGCCCGCATCAGGCAGCGCCCGTCGGCGCCGAACGCCGCCATCGCTGCCTGCTCGCGCCGGCGCAGCGCCGTGACGGCGGCGTAGCGGTCGGCGTCGTAGGTCCAGTCCGCGCCGGGGCGGAGGACCCAGCGGCTGCCGGCCCGGGCCACCGCGCCCTCGACGTCGAGCACCTTGAGCATCGCCTCGATCCGCCCGCGGCCGAGGTTGACGACGCTCGTGAGCGCCGGCAGCGAGAGCCCGTCCTCCCCCGCTGCCTCGAGCGCCTCGAGCACGCGGTCGACCAGCTCGCGCCGGGGGAACGCCTGCTCGATGAAGAAGTCCTGGATCCGCCGGTCCTCGGTGCCGCGCAGCAGCACGACGTCGGCGTGCGCGACGCCGCGGCCGGCACGGCCGACCTGCTGGTAGTAGGAGATGACCGAGCCGGGCGCCTGGTAGTGGACGACGAAGCCGAGGTCCGGCTTGTCGTAGCCCATCCCGAGCGCGCTGGTCGCGACGACCGCCTTCAGCTCGTTCGCCAGCAGCCGCTCCTCCACCGCCACGCGCTGCCCGGTCTCCACCTCGCCGCTGTAGGCCTCGGCGGCGATCCCGTGGGCGGTGAGCCAGCCGGCGACGAGGTCGGCGTCGCGCTTGGTGAGCGTGTAGACGATCCCGGAGCCCTCCAGCCGCGGCAGCCAGGTGGCGAGCCACGCGAGCCGGTCGGCCTGCGCGGGGAGCTCGGCGACCTCGAGCCGCAGGCTCGAGCGCCCGAGCGGGCCGCGGTAGGTCCGCAGCGGGGCGTCCGCGCCACCGCCGGCGCGCAGCTGCGCCTCGACGTCGGCGACGACGCGGTCGTTCGCGGTCGCGGTCGTGCCGAGCACGGCGACGCCGTCGGGCAGCCGCTCGAGCATCTCCGCCAGCCGGCGGTAGTCGGGGCGGAAGTCGTGGCCCCAATCCGAGATGCAGTGCGCCTCGTCCACCACGAGCAACCCGACGCGCTCGGCGAACAGCGGCAGCATCGCGTCGCGGAACTGCGGGTTGTTGAGCCGCTCGGGGCTGATCAGCAGCAGGTCGATCGCGTCGTCGGCGAGGAGCCCGCGGACCTCGTCCCACGCGTCGCGGTTGGTCGAGTTGACCGTGTGGGCGCGGATCCCGAGCCGCTCGGCCGCCGCGATCTGGTTGCGCATCAGCGCCAGCAGCGGGGAGACGATCAGCGCCGGCCCGGCGCCGCGCTCGCGCAGCAGCGCGGTGGCGAGGAAGTAGACCGCCGACTTGCCCCAGCCCGTGCGCTGCACGCACAGCACGCGCCCGCGCTCGGCGACGAGGTCGCGCACGGCCTCGAGCTGGTGCGGGCGGAACGTGGCGTCCGGACCCGCCAGCGCATGGAGCAGCTCGGTGGCGCGTTTGTCGACGGTGGCCGTTGGCACAGGTAACGTCGCCGAAGGCGACCGCGACGAAGGAGCGATCGCCTGGCAGGCGAAACCATATTAGGCCGGCCGGATTCCTCGCCCCCCCGCCGGAGCGGCCGTTAGGTTTCGAGCGTGCGCGCACCCGAGCACGGCATCCCGTTCGTGCGGCTGTGGCGCCGCTCGGTGGGCGTGATCGTCTCCGGCGTGCGCGAGGATCCCGACTTCCGCGCGCTGGCGCTCCTCGCGGCCGGAATGCTCGGCTCCGGGACGATCTTCTACATGCTCGTCGAGGGCTGGGGCTTCGTCGACGCGCTCTACTTCAGCACGATCGTCCTCACCACCGTCGGCCTCGGCGACATCGCGCCGACGACGGACGCCGGGAAGCTGTTCACCACCGCGTACGTGCTGATCGGCATCGGCGTGCTCGTCGCATTCGGGACCGCGTTCGCGCAGCGCCTGATCGCGCAGTCGGGGCGGGAGCACCGTCGCCGGTAACGTCAGCGGGGTGGAACGCGAGATCGTCGGCGCCTGCCCGCTCGACTGCCCGGACGGCTGCGCCTGGATCGTGACCGTCCGCGACGGCGAGGCGGTGAAGCTGCGCGGCAACCCCGACCATCCGTTCACGCGCGGCGCGCTGTGCGCGAAGGTCGCGCGCTACCTCGACCACACGCGCACGCCGGACCGGCTCCTGCACCCGCTGCGCCGCGTCGGCGTGAAGGGCGAGGGGCGGTTCGAGCGGATCTCCTGGGACGACGCGCTCGGCGAGGTCGCCGAACGGCTGCTCGGCGTGCGCGAGCGGCACGGCGGCGAGGCGATCTGGCCGTTCCAGGGCACCGGGACGCTCGGCTACCTGCAAGGCCTGGAGGGCCGCTCCGGCGCGCGGCTGTGGAACGTGCTCGGCGCGTCCGAGCACAGCCCGAGCATCTGCTCGATCGCCGGCTCCGACGGCCTGCGCTACACGACCGGCTCGAACCGCGGGATCGATCCGGAGGCGTTCCAGCACGCGAAGCTGATCCTCCTGTGGGGCTCCAACCCGCTCACGAGCCACCACCACATCTGGAAGTTCATCGCCGCGGCCCGCGCGCAGGGCGCGCACCTCGTCGTCATCGACCCGGTCCGCACGCGCAGCGCGCGCCAGGCCGACGAGCACCTCGCCCCGCGGCCGGGCACCGACGCGGCGCTCGCGCTCGGGCTGATGCACGAGGTCGTCCGGCGCGGCGCGCACGACGAGGCGTTCCTGCGCGAACGCTGCCTCGGGTGGGACGCGTTCGGCGAGCGGCTCGCCGAGTTCCCGCCCGAGCGGGTGGCGGAGATCTGCGACCTGCCGGTCGAGCGGATCGTCGCGCTCGGCGAGCGGCTGGCGACGACCCGGCCGACCGCGATCCGCGCCACGATGGGCATCCAGCGCCACGCCGGCGGCGGGATGG
>DATHJG010000344.1:0-2037 GCA_035489875.1 Solirubrobacteraceae bacterium
CGCCCGCGCAGGCGTCGCCGCCGCGGCTCGGTCGCTCGCCGGGCGCGGCGGCACCGGACACCTGGCCCAACCGGAAGGAGTTGCCACATGAGACGCAGGACCGCAGTCACGCTGGCGATCGGCCTGGCGGGGGTGGTCGCCCCGGCTGCCGGCGCGTCGGCGCAGGAAGCGCCGGCGTGCCGCTTCGACCCCGCGTCGGAGGCGCAGGTCCATCCGTCGCCGCTGAACGAGCTGTGGAACGCGTACGGCGACAGCAACCGCCGCCTCGACGACTGGACGGGGTCGGACAACACCGCCTCGGTGAAGCTGCCGGACGGCCGCATCGCCTGGCTGTTCGCCGACACGTTCCTGGGCCGCGTGAACGCGGATCACTCGCGCGACGAGGAGGACTTCGTCAACAACGTGATCGTCGTCCAGCGCGGCGACCGGCTCGTGAAGACGGTCCACGGCGGGACCGTCGCCCGGCCGGAGACGCTGATCCAGACCGACGACGGCCACCAGGCCGACGGCAAGCTCGAGGTCGGCGATTCCTGGTACTGGGTGAACGGCGGCACCGTCGACGGCGGCAAGCTGCAGGTGTTCGCCAACAAGTACTGGATGTACTCGGACGAGCTGTTCGGCTTCGAGTGGCTCGGCAACGCGATCGCGACGTTCTCGCTGCCGGACCTGAAGCTCGAGAGCGTCCGGCAGATCGTCTCCGCCGACGGCGTCACGTGGGGCTCGACCGTGGTCGAGAGCGGCGAGCACCTCTACATCTACGGCAACAAGGCGCAGTCGCTGCACCTCGCGCGCGCCAAGCGCGGCGACCTGCTCGGCCGCTGGGAGTACTGGACCGGCACCGGCTGGTCGCGCCACTACAAGGACGGCGCGCCGCTGTTCCACGGCGTCGGCACGGCGGTCGGCATCCAGCGCGTCGGCGACGCGTGGGTGCTCGTCACGTTCGACAACCGCGGCTTCGTGCCGCCCGAGATCGTCGCCTACAGCTCGTGCAGCCTGTCCGGTCCCTGGAGCGGGCCGACGCCGATCATGCGCGCGCCCGAGGCGGGCGGCAACCGGTTCGCCTACGATGCCCGGCTGCATCCGGAGCTGAGCCGGAACGGGCGCCTGGTGCTCTCCTACAACGTCAACAGCTTCGCCTTCCAGGACCTCATGGACGACGTCCGCGTGTACCGGCCGCGCTTCGTCGAGGTGACCCCGCCGGAGCTGGTGCCGTGAACGACCGCCGCTTCGACGGCAAGGTCGCGCTGGTCGCCGGCGGCTCGCTCGGGATCGGGCGGGCCGCCGCGGCGCGGCTCGCGGGCGAGGGAGCGGCGGTGCTGATCGGCGGCCACGACGCGGGGTCGGTGCGCACGGCGGTGGACGAGCTGACCGCCGCCGGCGCGCGCGCCGACGGCCTGCACGGGGACCTGCGCGACGAGCGGCACGCCGAGGCGCTGGTCGACCGCGCCGTCGCGGCGTTCGGCGGGCTCGACGTGCTCGTCTGCAGCGCCGGGATCCAGCGCTACGGGACGGTCGAGGACACCGCGCTTGACACCTGGGACGAGGTGTTCGGCGTCAACGTGCGCGGCGTCTACCTGCTCGCCCGCCACGCGCTGCCCGCGCTGCGCGCCCGCGGCGGCGGGGCGATCGTCACCGTCTCCTCCGTGCAGGCGACGGCGTCCCAGACCGGCGTCGCCGCCTACACGGCCTCCAAGGGCGCGATCAGCGCGCTCACGCGGGCGATGGCGCTGGACCATGCGGCCGACGGCGTGCGCGTCAACGCGGTGGCGCCGGGGTCGGTCGACACGCCGATGCTGCGCTGGGCGGCGGACCGCTTCAGCGACGGCGGGAGCGCGGACGCGCTGGTCGAGTCCTGGGGGCGCGCACATCCGCTCGGCCGCGTCGCGACCGCGGCGGAGGTCGCCGCCGCCATCGCGTACCTCGCGAGCGACGACGCCGCCTTCGTCACCGGCGCCGAGCTGCGCGTGGACGGCGGGCTGCTGGCCGGCGCGGCGGTCAGGCTGCCCGAGTAGCGCTGCGCTCGCCGTCGCGGCGGTC
>DATHJG010000345.1:0-7135 GCA_035489875.1 Solirubrobacteraceae bacterium
CGCCGTCAGGTAGACGCCGGTCTGCACCCGCACCCGCGCGCCGACGAGCACGTCGTTGTCCACCGCCGACCCGCGGCCGATCACCGTTCCCGCGCCGATCCGCGCGCGCTCGCGCACGAACGACTGGTCGCCGAGGATCGCGCCGGCGCCGACGTCCGCGCCGGCGAACACGATCGCCCCCGCGCACACGACCGCGCCGGAACCCAGCACGAGCCGCGCCGGCGCCTCGCGCGGCGCCGACGAGTGACGCGCGAGCTTCGGCGGCTTGCCGAGGATCGCGCCGTCCTGGATCTCGCAGCCGTCGCCGATCACGGTGCCGTCGTGCACGACGACGTACGCGCCGAAGCGCACGCCCTCGCCGAGCAGCACGCCTTCGCCGAGCAGGAGGCCGGGACCGAGGTCAGACGGCCGCACGCTGCTCCCGCCGCGTCGCGTCGAGCTTCCCCTGCAGCCCCGCCAGCACGCGCACGACGCGCAGCCCGGACCGGCCGTCCGAGACCGGCGTCCGGCCGTCGCGCAGGCAGGCGACGAAGTGCTCGCACTCGAGTCGCAGCGGCTCGCGGTTGCCGATGCTCGGGCTCCAGATGTCGCCTGAGCGCGTGATGTACTCGCCCCACGACGTCGCGTCCTGGTCGAAGCCCTTGTCGTAGACCGTCACCTTGCGCTCGAGGTCCATGTCGTCGAACGTCGCCATCCGCTTCGAGCCGACGACGGTGAAGCGGCGCTCCTTGTGCGGGTCCAGCCAGGAGAGATGCAGGTGCGCGGCCAGCCCGGAGGGGAAGCGCAGGAAGCCGAAGACGACGTCCTCGATCCCCTGGCGCATGTAGGACTCGCCGCGCGCCTCGACCTCGTACGGCTCCTCGCCCGCGAGGTGCAGCAGCACGGAGACGTCATGCGCCCCGAGCGACCAGAGCGCATTCTCGTCGGCGCGCAGCTTCCCCAGGTTCAGCCGGTTGGAGTAGATGTAGTGGATGCCGCCGAGCTCGCCGCCGTCGGCGATCTCCTTGAGCTTCGCCACGCCCGGGTGGTACTCGAGCAGGTGGCCGACCATCAGCGTCCGGCCGGTCTCCGCCGCCGCGTCGACCGCGCGCTCGGCGTCGGCCACCGTCTGCGCCAGCGGCTTCTCCACGAAGCAGTGCTTGCCGGCGCGCAGGACGCGCTCGGCGAGCTCGGCGTGCGTGGGCACCGGCGTGGCGAGGACGACCGCGTCGAGCTCGGCGTCGGCCAGCAGGTCGTCGAGCGATTGCGTCCGCCGCGCCGACACGAGGCCCGCACCGACGCGCTCCAGCGCCGCGGGATCGCCGTCGCACAGCCAGGTGAGCTCGCAGCCCGGGATGGCCGCGAAGTTCCGTGCGAGGTTGGGGCCCCAGTAGCCGAGCCCGGCCACGCCGATCGAGATCGTGGTCACGCGCCAATCCTACGAGCGAGCGCCGCCGCGACCCGCTCTCCCGCCCGCCCGTCGCCGTAGAGCGGCGGACGCTCGGGCGGCGGCCGACGCTCGAGCGCGCGCACGGCAGCGTCGGCGTCGAGGTCGACGAGCACGTTCCAGCCCGCGTCCACGGTCTCGACCCACTCGCTCGTGGCGCGCAGCGTGACGCACGGCACGCCGGCCAGGTACGCCTCCTTCTGGACGCCGCCGGAGTCGGTCAGCAGCGCGCGCGCGTGGTGCAGGAGCGCGGTGAAGTCGAGGTAGCCGAGCGGGGGAGCGAGCACGACGCCCGCGGCCTCCAGCCGCCCGCGCGATCCGGCGGCGTCCAGCCGCGCGGCGGTGCGCGGATGCAGCGGCAGCACGATCGGTCCCGGAACGGCGGTGAGCAGGGTCACCAGCGCCTCCAGGCGGGCCGGGTCGTCGACGTTGCCGGCGCGGTGCGCGGTGGCGAGCAGGTACGCGCCCGGCTCGACCCCGAACCGCTCCAGCACCTCGGTGCGCGCGGCCGCGCGCGGGCCGAGCATGTGCGCGACGTCGACCATCACGTCGCCGACGACCTCGATCTCGCCCGCGACCCGCTCGCACCGCAGGGTCGCCGCCGGAGCCTCGGAGGAGCACAGCAGCAGCGCGCTCGCGTGGTCGGTCAGCACGCGGTTGAGCTCCTCCGGCATCGCTCGGTCGTACGAGCGCATGCCGGCCTCCACGTGCGCGACCGGGATCCCGGCCTGCGCCCCCGCCAGTGCGCCGGCGAGCGTCGAGTTCGTGTCGCCGTAGACGAGCACCAGCGCGGGCCGCTCGCTCGCCAGCAGCGGCTCGAGCGCGGCGAGCATGCGCGCGGTCTGCGCGGTGTTGCTCCCGCCGCCCAGCTCCAGCCGGTGCTCGGGCCGCGGCAGCCCCAGCTCGTCGAAGAAGATCTGCGACAGCGCCTCGTCGTAGTGCTGGCCGGTGTGGACGAGCACCTCGCCGGCCACTGCGCGCAGCGGGCCGGACACGGCCGCGGCCTTGATGAACTGCGGCCGGTTCCCGATCACGGTCAGGACCCCGCGTCTAGTGCGCCGCAAGCTCACGCTCGACGCGCCGCGTGAACGCCGCGTGCGCCGCCTGGGTGACGGGTCCGGGGGCGTGCGGGAGCTCGATGTCGTCGACCGCGGCGATCGGCATCACCTCGCGCACCGATGACGCGATGAACGCCTCTTCGGCGGCGCGGACGTCGTCGAGGGTGCACGTCGCCTCGGACACGTCGCACTCCTCGAGCAGCCGGCGCCGGGTGATGGAGTCGAGCAGTCCCTCGGACAGCGGCGGCGTGCGCAGGCGGCCGGCGGCGACCCAGAAGAACGTCCACGTCGGGCCCTCCAGCACGCGGCCGTGCGGCGTCACGAGCAGCGCCTCGTCGGCGCCCTGCTCCTTGGCCAGCCGCCCGGCGAGCATGTTCGCGGCGTAGGACAGCGTCTTGAGCCCGTTGAGCACGCGCGTCGGCGCGTAGGTCACGGTCGCGACGCGGGCGACCGGCGGGCGGGACGGGAGCGGCTCGCCGATCGCGATCCTCCGGCCGCCGCGGGTGACGACGAGCCGCAGGAGCGACTCGGGCTCGTCGACGACCGCGAGCGCCTCGGCCCGGAACGCGTCGAGGTCGGCCTCCAGGCGCAGGCCCGCGCACGTGTGCGCCAAGCGCGCGAAGTGCTCGTCGAGCGCGTACGGCCGGCCACCGTAGACGCGCAGCACCTCGAAGGCGCCGTCGCCGCGCAGCAGGCCCTCGTCGGCGACGGGGATCCGCGCCTCCTCGACGGCCGTGACGGTGCCGTTGACGCTGGCGAGCCACATCGGGGACGCAGCCTACCGGCGCGCTACCGTGAACGGTCTCGTGCGCCTGCTGGAGCCCGCTCAGAACGTCGAGCTCCGCGCCGACCGCCACGGCCACGCGCACGTCGTGTTCGCGTTCCCCTACCGGGCCGACATCGTCGACGCCGTGCGCGCGATCCCCGGGCGGCGATTCGACTGGGACGCGAAGGAGTGGTGGGCGCCGCAGGCGGACTCCACCGCGCCGTACGTGAAGGGCGTGATCGAGCGCTTTCCGGCGCTGCTCGTGGCCGACGAGGTGACCGTGTGGCTGGCGGACGCGACCAGCGGCTGGATCGGGCGCGTCGGCGCCGCGCGCCTGGACGGACGCGGCGCGTTCGTGCTCGAGACCATCACCGGCGAGCTGCCCGACGAGCTGGCGCCGCTGGCCGAGGACCGCGGCGGCCGGCTCTGGCTGCCGTTCGCGCAGGACACCGCCGACGCGCTGCTCGAGTTGCGCGGTGCGCGGCTGGACAAGCGCGCGCTGCGCTGCGCGACGAAGCTCCAGGTCGGCCAGGCGCCGGCGCCCGCGACGCTCGCGCTGGTCGAGAGCGTCGGCGAGCCGCGCTTCACGCTCGACGTCAACTGGGATCCCGACACGGTGCCCGCCTTCCTCGCGCTCCCCGCGTGCGAGGCGCACGGCCGCTCGCTCCCGGTCGACCCCTATCTCGTCGAGCCGCTCGAGCACTACCTGCGCACGTACGGGGTGGAGGTGGCGGCGAACGCGCGCGACGTGCTGGACCGGCTGCGGGTCGAGCACGACGCGGCGATCGAGGACGTCCGGCGCTCCCGCTCCCAGGACGCGCCGGAACTCGCGGTCGAGCCCGTGCTGGGCGGCGAGCTGCGCCCGTTCCAGCGCGCCGGCGTGGAGTACGTGCTGCGCGCGCGGCGCACGTTCCTCGCCGACGAGCAGGGGCTCGGCAAGACCGTCCAGGCGCTCGCCGCGCTGGAGCAGGACGACGCGTACCCGGCGGTCGTGATCTGCCCCGCGTCGCTCAAGCTCAACTGGGAGCGCGAGGCGGGCCACTGGCTCCCGCACCGCTCGGTCGCCGTGGTGTCCGGCACCGGCACGGTGGCGCCCGCCGCCGACATCACCGTCGTCAACTACGACATCGTCCACGCGCACCGCACGCGGCTCGCGTTGCGGCGGCCGAAGGCGCTCGTGCTCGACGAGTCGCACTACGTCAAGAACCCGCGGGCCAAGCGCACGCAGGCGGTCCGGCGGCTGGCCGAGTCGCTCGCGCCCGACGCGCTGCGGCTGGCGCTCACCGGCACGCCCGTGATGAACCACGCGGAGGAGCTGATCGCCCAGCTACGGATCATCGGGCGGCTGGAGGACTTCGGCTCCGGCGCGCGCTTCGCCCGCCGGTTCCAGGGCATCGGGGCGGAGGAGCGGATCCACTGGCACCTGCGCCGCCGCTGCTTCGTGCGCCGCTCGAAGGCCGACGTGCTCCCGCAGCTCCCCGCCAAGCGGCAGGTCGCGGTGCCGGTGGCGCTCGACAACGATCGCGACTATCGGCTCGCGGAGGAGGACGTGATCGCGTGGCTGCGCGAGCAGCCGCTCGACCTGCGCGAGCTGGACCGCAAGGTGGCGGCCGCGCTGCGGGCGGAGCGGCTCGCCCAGCTCAACGCGCTCCGCCGGCTCGCGTCGCGCGGGAAGGGCGGCGCGGCGATGGCGTGGATCGAGGACTTCCTCGCGTCCGACGAGCCGCTCGTCGTGTTCGCCGGCCACCGGGAGATGCAGGACCGGCTGCTCGAGCGCTTCCCCGACGCGCTGCACCTCGTGGGGCGCGACTCGATCACCGCGCGCGAGGCCGCCGTGCAGCGCTTCCAGGCCGGCGAGTCGCAACTGCTCGTCTGCGCGACGCGCGTCGCCGGTCAGGGCATCACGCTCACGCGCGCGTCGAACGTCGCGTTCCTCGACCTCGAGTGGACGCCGGCGATGCACGACCAGGCGGAGGACCGCTGCCACCGGATCGGCCAGCACGACGCGGTGACCGCGTGGTACCTGCTCGCCGCGAAGACGATCGACGAGACGATGCTCGAGCTGATCGAGCGCAAGCGGCGCGTCATCGACGCGGTGACCGACGGGCGCGCGGAGGCCGACGAGGCCGTCATGGAGGGCGTCGTCCGCGCGCTCCGCGGCAGGCCGATGCGGCACCTGCGGGCCGTCGGGTAGACGACGCGGCTAGGGCATCGCGACCAGCCGCGCCCGCTCGGCGGGGACGTCGAAGTCGGCTGCCGGCCAGCGCAGCCCGAGCGCGTCGAGCTCCTCGACCAGCAGGTTCGCGATCGCCCAGTTGCGGTACCACTTGCGGTCGGCGGGCACGACGTGCCACGGCGCGGCCTCGGTCCCGCAGCGCTCGATCGCGTCGCCGTAGGCGGTCATGTAGTCGTCCCACCGGGCGCGGCTGTCGAGATCCTCCGGGTTGTACTTCCAGTGCTTGGTGGGGTCGTCCAGGCGGGCGAGCAGCCGCTCCTTCTGCTCCTCGCGCGAGATGTGCAGGAAGCACTTGACGATCCGGGTGCCGCCGGCGACGAGCTCCTCCTCGAAGCGGTTGATCGCGTCGTATCGCCGCGTCCAGGTGTGCTCGTCGACCAGGCCGAGGACGCGCGCCGTGACGACGTCCTCGTAGTGCGAGCGGTCGAACACGCCGAGCCTCCCGGCGCGCGGGAGCTGCCCGCGGATGCGCCAGAGGAAGTCGTGCCCGAGCTCCTCGGGCGTCGGCTTGCCGAACGACGCGACCTGCACGCCGGCGGGGTCGACGTGCCCGAACACGTGCTTCACCGTCCCGCCCTTGCCGGACGTGTCCATGCCCTGGAGCACCAACAGGACGCTGCGCGATCCGCCCTTGCGCCCCTCGGCGTAGAGCTGCTCCTGCCGCGTCGCCAGCCGCTCGCCCAGCGCCGGCGCCTGCCGCTCGGCGTCGGCCTTGTCACGGTCGAACCCGGGCGTCGCGCGGGCGTCGATCGCCCGCAGGTCGATCGGACCGGAGGGCGCCCGCAGCAGGTCGCTCACGCGCTCGGCGGCGAGGTTCCCCTTCGGCATGCGGGCAGGCTACTCGTTCAGCCACTCCGTCACGAAGTGCGGGCTCACGTGCTTGTGCAGGCTCGGGCCCTCGCCCGGCGGGGCGTCGACGAAGCTGAGGCACACGCCGGCGCCGTGGTCCTGCCCGACCAGCTCGCGGGCGTTGCGGCTGAACGGGAGCGAGTCCTGCTTGATGACGGGCATGCGCGGGAGTCTCACCCGCCGATGGTCCGACCGGGTAGGGCCATCCGGCGCCCGTGCGGTAGGTCCACTCACCCGAAGAACGGGAACAGCGCCGGGTCGCGATAGGCGTCGAACCCCGCGATCGCGTCGCCGTCCAACTCCAGCACGAGGATCGCGTGCGGCTCCAGGTCGCCGGCGGCGTCGCACCGGTGCAGTACGACGACGGGGCGGCCGTTCGCCCGCGCCGGCAGCGCCCGGATCCGGGTGATGTCGCCCTCCCCGCAGACGTTGCGGAAGAACCGGCCGATCGCGTGGCGCCCGCGGACGGACGGCTCGGGCGGCATGCGCAGCACCGCGTCCTCGCGCAGCAGCGCGACGAGCCCGTCGACGTCGGCGCGCTCCCACGCATCGACGTAGCGGCGCAGCAGCTCGCGCTGGGTCGAGGCCGAAGGAGTGGGGGAGCGCGCGGGAAGCGCATCGTCGATCGTCGCCCGGGCGCGCTGCAGCGCGCTGTTGACCGATGCGACGGTCGACTCCAGCAGATCCGCGACCTCGGGCCCCGTCCAGCCGAGCACGTCGCGCAGGATCAGGACGGCGCGCTGGCGGCCGGGCAGGCGCTGGATCGCCGTCAGGAAGGCCAGCTCCATGCCCTCGCGCTG
>DATHJG010000346.1:0-2037 GCA_035489875.1 Solirubrobacteraceae bacterium
CCGTTCGCCTCCTCGCTCCTGTTCGACTACGTCGCGACGTACATGTACGAGAGCGACGCGCCGAACGCCGAGCGGCGCGCGGCGGCGCTGGCGCTCGACCGCGACCTGCTGCGCGAGCTCCTCGGCCAGGAGGAGCTGCGCGACCTGATCGACCCCGGCGCGCTGGAGACGGTCGAGGCCGACCTGCAGCGGATGTCCGAGCGGACCCGCGCGGACTCCGCCGACGCGCTGCACGACGTGCTGCGGCGGATCGGCGACCTGACGCGCGACGAGCTGGTGCTGCGCGTGGCCCCGCGCGCCGATCTCGGCGCGTGGCTGGAGCAGCTCGGCGCCGAGCGCCGCGCGGTCGTGCTGCGGGTCGGCGGCGAGGAGCGCTGGGTGGCCGCGGAAGATGCGGGCTTGTACCGCGACGCGCTCGGCGCCGTCCCGCCCGGCGGGCTGCCCGCCGCGTTCCTGGAGGACGTGCCCGACGCGATGGAGCGGTTGGTGCGGCGCTGGGCGCGCACGCACGGTCCGTTCGAGGGACGGGCGCTGCGCGACCGCTACGGCCTCGACCTGACGCCGGTGCTGGCGGGCCTGGAGCGCGCGGGCGAGCTGGTGCGCGGCGAGCTGCGCCCCGGCGGCACCGCGCGCGAGTGGTGCGACCCCGAGGTGCTGCGGCGGCTCCGGCGCGCGTCGCTCGCCGCGCTGCGGGCCGAGATCGAGCCGGCCGACCAGCGCGCGATCGCACGCTTCCTGCCGAGCTGGCAGGGCGTCGACCGCCACCCTCCGACGGGCGCCGGGATCGACCGGCTGCGCGAGGTGCTCGTGCCGCTGCAGGGGCTCGCGCTGCCCGCCGAGGTCTGGGAGCGCGACATCCTGCCGCGGCGCACCGGCGCGTACTCGGCAGCCTGGCTCGACCAGCTATGCGCGGCCGGCGAGGTCGTGTGGGTCGGCGCCGGGCCGCTCGGGCGGCGGAGCGGGAAGGTGGCGCTGTACTTCCGCGAGGACGCCGCCCTGCTGGGACCGCCGCCCGGCATCCGCGGGGACAGCGGGGAGCAGTTCGCCGAGCGCGCGCACGACGCGATCCGGACGCGCCTGCGCCAGGGGGCATCCTTCTTCACCGACCTGCTCGTCGACGTCGCGGGGATCCCGAGCGAGGAGCTGCAGTCGGCGCTGTGGGACCTCGTGTGGGCCGGCGAGGTGACGAACGACGCGTTCTCCCCGTTGCGCTCCCCACGCGCGCTGAGCGCTGGGTTCGGCCAGCAGGCGCGCGCCGACCGGGCCCGCCGCCGGCGCTTCGGGACCCGGCGCGCGGGCGCGCAGCCGCAGATCCAAGGACGCTGGTCGCTGACCGCGCCGCTGTTCGCCGACGGCGCCGGCGATCCCGCCGGCCGGCGGCGCGCGCAGGCCGAGTTGCTGCTGGAGCGCTACGGGATCGTCACCCGCGAGCACGTGCTCGCAGAGGGGATCACGGGCGGCTTCTCCTCGCTCTACGACTCGTTCGGCGCACTCGAGACGATCGGCGTGTGCCAGCGCGGCTACTTCGTGGAGGGGCTGGGCGGCGCGCAGTTTGCGCTCCCGGGAGCGGCCGAGCGACTGCGCGCGCAGCGCGACGACGACGCCGCGCCTCCGGTCGTGCTCGCCGCGACCGATCCCGCGCAGCCGTACGGCGGCGTGCTCAAGTGGCCGCCGCGCGACGCGCGCAACCCGTCGCGGCAGGCGGGGGCACACGTCGTGCTGGCCGGGGCGGAGCCGGTGCTCTACGTCGAGCGCGGCGGCAAGGGACTCCAGATCCTCGTGGAGGACGGCGACGAGCGCCTGACCCCGGCGATCGAGGCGCTCGCGGCCGCCGTCGAGCGCGGCCGCATACGCAAGCTCGGCGTCGAGAAGGTCAACGGCGAGCCGGTGATGGGGACGCCGTGGGAGGAGCTCCTGCTCGAGCTCGGCTTCCGGGCGGGACCGCGGAAGCTCACCATCGGCGCCTGATCTCCGCCCGGCGCCGCACGGCGACGCCGGCGAACGTCAACGGCCGCATCGAACGAGGGTCGGGAGCGG
>DATHJG010000347.1:0-2250 GCA_035489875.1 Solirubrobacteraceae bacterium
CCGCGCGCGCGAGCTCGTGCTGGCGCTCGCGTCGCGCGAGGTCAGCGCGACGGTGCGATGAGCGCGTCGGCCCAGAGCTGCACGGCGCGGGCGCGGCGGTAGGCACGCTGGAGCGGGAACTCGAGCGTGAAGCCGATCGCGCCGGCGACCTGCTGGCACGCGGCGGTGACGTCGACCGCGGCGGCGCCGGCGTGGGCGAGCGCGGCGCGGCCGGGCGTGTCGGCGGCGAGCAGGGAGAGGCCGCGCGCCGCGGTGGCGGCGTCGGCGAGCCGCTGCTGCACCGGCGCGAGCGAGGCGAGCGTCCCGCCGAACGCCTTGCGCCCTTTCGCGTAGTCGAGCGCGATGCCGAGCGCCCACTCGCTCAGCCCGGCGAGGTAGCCGGTGGACGCGGCGATCCACGCCGCGATGGCGTGGTCGCCCGCCCGGCCGACGGCGTGCCGCTCGAGCACGCGGTGGACGCCGAGCGCGTCGCCGTACGCAACCGGCTCGGCGCGGTCGATCGCGTAGACGACCGGCGCGCCATGCGCGCGGGCCGGGCCGCCCGACGCATCCCCGCCGTGCGCGTCATCCGCGAACGCGACCGCGCTCGTGGCGCCATACCGCACGAGGTCGCCGGCGAGCGGGCTCCCGCCCAGGAGCGCGTCGAGCTCGCTCAGCGGCGCGAGCCGCCGGCCGAGCTCGAGCGCGGCCGGGCCGGCGAGCGGGAGCAGGCGCGGGTCGGAGGCGAGGTCGAGCCAGCCCATGCCGGCGAGCGCGCGCGACAGCTCGTCGCAGCGGTCGTCCTGGACGGCGCCCGGTCGCCACGGCTCCGGCTCGCCGAGCGTGCGGTCCGCCGCCGCGCCGACGGCCTCGGCGAACGCGAGGGTCACATCTTGCAATCCAGCACCGGTTTCCGGTCTGCTGGAAAGCAAGATCTGACCCTCCTTGCCGCTCATCCCTGCGCGCCCGCGCCGAGCGCGCCGAGCACCTCGTCGGTGTGCTGCCCCAGCGCCGGGACCCCGCGGCGCGCGCCCGCCGGCGCGCCGTCGACCTTGAAGATGCCCCCGAGCAGCCGGACCGAGTCGCCCGCCGGGGCGGGCACGTCCTGCACGAGCCCGTTCGCGAGCGCCTGCGGGTCGTCGTAGAGCTGGTCGAGCGTGCGGACCGGCGCGGCCGGGACGCCCGCGGCGCGCAGCCGGAGGATCCAGTGCGCCGCCGGCTCGCGCTCGACGATCGCCTCGAACCGCTGCACGAGCCGCAGCCGCGCGGCCCGCTCGGACTCCGACGCCGGCGGCGCCTGCGGGTCGGCGACGAACGGGTCCTCCAAGCCCAAGAGCCGCAGCGTCGTGCTCCGCTGCGCTCGTTGAGGCACGTGAGCACGAAGAAGCCGTCGGCCGCGCGGTACGCGCGGTAGTACGGCTCGAGCTCCTCCGACGCCCGCACGCGCGCGCCGTGGTCGGCGAGGTCGCGCGGCGTGGCGAGCCCGCGCCCGCCCGCCCGCGTGCGCCGGCCGTCGCCGTCGAGCGGCTCGACCGACACGAACCGCTGCGCCTGCACCGCGAGCGCGGCGCCGAGCAGCGAGACCTCGACGCCGGGCGCGCCGCCGCCGTCGCCGCCGCGCCGCCCGACCAGGCCGGCGAGGAGCGAGATCGCCGCCAGGAGCCCGGCGGTGACGTCGGCCATCGCGATCCCACCCGCGCGGCGGGGGATCTCGTCGCCCGGCCGCGCGTCGGCGAGCAGCAGGCCCGACTGCGCCTGCGCGCCGAGGTCGAACGCGGTCAGCTCCGCCTCCGGCCCCTCGGTGCCGAGCGCGGACACCATGCACCACGCCGCCTGCGGGTTGACCGCGCGCACGCTCTCCCGATCCAGGCCGTAGCGGACCGCGCGCTCGGGCGGGAAGTTGTGCAGCACGGCGTCGGCCCGCGCGAGCAGCGCGCCGCTGGCACGCAGGCCGGCCTCGGTCTTGAGGTCGAGCACCACCGAGCGCTTGTTGCGGTTGAGCGCGTAGAAGTACCGGCTCTCGCCGGCGTCGAACGGCTCGTAGCGGCGCCACGCGTCGCCGGCCGGCGACTCCACCTTGATCACGTCGGCCCCGAGGTCGGCGAGCAGCATCCCCGCGAACGGGCCGGCCACGTACTGCGCGTACTCGAGCACCCGCAGGCCCTCGAGCGGCAGCCTCACGCCGGACACGCCAACCCTCGCCGGGCGATCAGCTGGCGCTGCACCTCGGCGGCGCCACCGGAGATCGTCGTTGCCACCGCCGCGCGGTGG
>DATHJG010000348.1:0-3082 GCA_035489875.1 Solirubrobacteraceae bacterium
TAGGCAGGAGCCGTCGTGCAGCGTGCAGCCGTAGCGCCAGATCAGGGCCCCACGGACGCGGAGGTCGCCGTCGCATGCTGCGAACGCGCGGCCAACGTCCTGCGGGCGTGCTCAATCGAAGTAGGGATGCGCGACCGGCTGGGACTGCATGTCGGGTTCGCGCGGCTCGCGGCGGAGTTCGAGGAACTCGCTCGCGCCGTCGAGGACCACCCGTCTAGCCGGCCTGCTCCTCGTCGTCCCGACCTTCGCGTCTTGCGTTAGAGATCAGCTCGGCGACCATCGCCTCGATGCGCTCGAGCCGGGCTCGCACCTCGACGGCCTCGCTGCTTGAGCCGTTGGACGGGTCCGGCGTCGCGGGGGGAGCCACGTTGCCGGTGAGGATGTAGTCCTCGCCTACGCCGTAGTACGCGGCCAGGAGTTGCAGGCTTCGATAGCTGGGCTTGGCTTCGCCGCTCTCCCACGTCTGATACGTGCGCTCGCCCACGCCGAGCGCGGCCGCTACGAGCGTCTGCGGCGGGCTGCCCTTCGCCTTGCGTAGCTCGGCGATGCGCCGGCCGATCTCCTGGTTCTGGAGCGCCATGAACGCTCGCAACGTACGGGCGTTGCGTGGCGACTGCCACGCGTCTTGAACGAATGCGGACTGCGTTGCGCTTGACATGCGCCTAGTATGCGTATACGTTGCCACGCAGTCAACCCGCATTCTGAATTCGTGGCCGAACGCATCGACAACCTCTCCCCGCTCCGCCCCCGCATCTACCCGTGGGACAAGTGGACCGACGGCAGCGCCTGGCGCATCCGCCGCGGCGAGGACTTCGAGGTCGCCGCCCTGTCGATGGCGGCGATGGTGCGGCTACGCGCGAAGGCCGAGGGGTTGAAGGCGACGTGCCGGGTCGTTGAGGACGGCGAGGCCGTCGAGTTCCAGTTCTCCGAGCCCGAGAGGGAGGCAGCGTGAGCAGCACCGACCATCTCGCCAACGCGCGCGAGTACATCGCCATCGCTGAGGCCAGCGATTCGAAGCGCGAGGCGTACGCCAAGGCCGCCGACGAGATCATCTCCCTCTTCGAGGAGGGCATGTCGTATGCGGCGATCAGCCGGGCCCTCAACCGGAGCGACGGGTACGCGCAGCGCCTTGCGACTTGGCGTTCCGCATCCGACACAAACGGAACCGATCTTCCGTTTGGCGGGTCCGATGAGAACGAGGCGCGCTACCAGCGCCAGACCAACACCGCCCTCAAGGACCCCGAGCGTCGCGAGCGCGCGCTCGCGGAGATGCCGACCGCGCAGGTCGAAGAGGTCATCCAGCAGGCGCACGGCGTCGTCATGGATCGCCTCCACGCCAAGCGGGCCGAGCGCGACACCACGCCGAAGGAGCCGACCGTTCGCGACCTGATGGGCGGCGAGCGCTTCGACCCGTCCGAGTCGTGGGCGGACGCCGACATTATCCGTGTCCAGGAGAAGGCGCACCTCCTGCGCCGGCAGGTCGAGAAGTGGGGTCTCGTGCTCGGCTCCCTGTCGGAGGAGGAGGCGTTCGCGATGTTGCAGGAGGCCGAGCGCAACATCGCCGAGGTCCGCGCCGCGCTCCAGGAGCGCATGGCCGATCGATCCCGAACGGAGGCGTGACCATGGCCGCTCACAACCCGGTCCGCGCCGCGATCCTCGCCGCGATCGAACTGGTGCAGCGCAACGGCGAGCCGCTGACGACGAAGTACGTCCGGGCGAACGTCAAGACGGGCGGGCTCTCACTCGACGACACGCACGAGGCGCTCCGGAAGCACATCAACGCGCAGATCCCGGTCGTGATGAAGGAACTCGGGCTCATCATCGCCGACCCGAAGACCCGGGAGCGCAAGGACTTCTGGACGTCCAGTCCGGCCGATCTCGAGGAACAGGCGCGGATCAAGAAGCGCAGCAACCAGTTCGACACGAACCGCATCGCGTGCGACGAGGCCGTGATCGCGTTCCTGCGCGAGAAGGAGAAGGACTTCGGCTACCCGGTGTACCCGGGTCTGTTCCACGCTGAGATCGACCGGATCTACGCGATGCACAGCCTCGTCTCGCCGGGAGCGAGCAGGGAGGCAGCGTGAGCGATCCCAAGCCCATGCCGCTCGACGAGTGCGTCAAGGCGTTTCTCGAACTGGCGATGCTGCCTCCCGATAAGGCGCCCAAGACGCAGCGCGCGCAGCGCGACAACACGATGCTGATTCTCGGGTTCAACCGGGCGCAGGAGACATTGCGCTCGATCCTCGAGCGGCACGGCCAGTCGAAGCAGACGCAGGCTCTCGCTGAGGTTCGCTCGGACGATCAGCAGCGTCCCTTGGAGGGTCCGGGCGGGATCAAGATGTGGGTGGCGGGATGACCGCCGTCAAGACGCCCGAGAGGCTGACGCGCGCGCAGGACCGGACGAAGCCGTACGTCCTCGGTCCCCGCCTGCCGCTGTTCTCGCGCAAGCGTAAGGACTTCCACCCGGCGATGCGCGCGTTCCACGCGAAGCAGGCCCGCAAGGAGCGGTCGTGATCTCTCAGCGCTTCATGGTCGCCGCGTCGCTCCTCGCCGACGAGCAGCGCGAATCCCACGATGACGCGCCCGCGCGCGCGAAGCAGTGCACATGCGGGCACCTGGCCGGTGACCACCGGAGCGCCGGCTCGAGCTGGCCGCACCCGCCGCGGCTCGGTGTCTGCCTGATCACGGGGTGTGAGTGCCGTGGCTTCCAGCCCCCGCGCACGATTCCCGGCACGACAAGGAGCGCGTAGCCATGCACGACTTCCATGAGCGCCTACCCGGCTACGACGAGCGCAACATCCTCACGGACGGCTGCGACGAGTGCGAGACGCGCGCCGCGAACCCGCTCCTCGGCCTCACCCACCTCGACCACAAGAACTTCCGGCAGGCGTGGGCGGACATGCTCGCGGCGAAGTGGAGCGGCGGCGAAGGCCTGACCCGGAACGTCTCCCGCTGCGACGCCCAGCTGATGAGTGCGCTGTACACGATCGCGGTGCTGTTTGAGCGTGCCGCCGGCCAGGACCCGCGCGTGACGCTGGCGACGATCGATGCGAAGTCGGAGGGGCTTGAGGCGAAGCTCGCG
>DATHJG010000349.1:0-2135 GCA_035489875.1 Solirubrobacteraceae bacterium
GCAGGACCGGGAGCTCGACCGGCGGCGTCATCTCACCGGCTCGGCCGCGGCCACCGCCGCGAGGAGGGCGCGCCCGCGGGCGGTCAGCTCGTACATCACCATCTTGCCGTCGCGCTCGGAGCGCGCGAGCCCGGCCGCCTGCAGCAGCCGCAGGTGATGCGAGACGAGCTTCTCGTCGCGGGCGACGATCCACCCGAGGTCGCACACGCACGCGCGCGCACACGCGAGCAGCCCGAGCGCGATCGACCCGGCGGCGATGCCGGCGGCGATCGCGACGGCGCCCTCGACCGTCATCCACGCCAGCGACAGCCAGGACAGCAGCTTCACGCGCCGCGCGAGCACCGCGTAGCGGTCGCGCGTGATCGCGGGCGGCGCAGCCGGCAGGACGGGCAGCCGGAGCTCGCTCACACCGCCGACTCCTGCGCAGCGACCGCCGCGAGCAGCCTCCGGCCCCGCTGGGTCAGCTCGTACATCACCATCTTGCCGTCGCGCTCGGAGCGCGCTAGCCCAGCCGCCTTCAGCAGCCGCAGGTGATGCGAGACGAGCTTCTCGTCGCGGCCGACGATCCACCCGAGGTCGCACACGCACGCACGCGCACATGCGAGCAGCCCGAGCGCGATCGCCAGCCGGGTGGGGTCGCCGAGCGCCCTCGCACCGGCCGCGAGCGCCTCGACGTCCGCAGCGGACCCGAGGCTTCGCCGCGCCGTCTCCGCCTTCGGGAGGTCCAGGCAGAGCAGATCGCAGGAGTCGGGATCGAGCACGACCGCGACGCTACCACGTTCGCACGGATGTACGAACGTACCCCGCTCAGCCGTGCGCGCGCACCGTGCGCCACGAGTCCCACGTGATGCGCAGGATGACCACCGTGATCCCCAACCCGATCAGCGGGTCGGCGATCGGCAGCCCGATCGCCACCACGGCGGCCGAGGCGACGACCGCGAGCGAGACGTAGGCGTCGGCGCGGGCGTGCGCGCCGTCGGCGACCAGCGCCGGGCTGTCCAGGCGGCGCCCGGCGCGGCTGCGGACCAGCGCGGCGACCCAGTTGCCGGCGAAGCCGACCGCGCCCGCCGCCGCCAGCGCGCCGAGGTGCCGGACGTCGGCCGGCTCGATCAGGCGGTGGACCGCCTGGTACCCGGCCACGCACGCGCTGACGAAGATGGCGACCACCACGGCCACGCCGGCCCAGCGCTCGGCACGGGCGCTGCGCAGGGCGAACGCGATCCCGAGCGGGATCGCCGTGGCGGCGTCGCCGGCGTTGTGGATGAGATCGGCCAGCAGCGCCACGCTGCCCGAGGCCGCGAAGACGGCCACCTGCGCCGCGGCGGTGAGCCCGAGCACCAGCAGCGCAAGCGCGACGGCGCGCATGCCGGCGCGCGAGCGCTTGATCGAGTCGTCGACGAGCCCGTGCGAATGGCCGTGGCCGGCGGCGTGCGCGTGGTCGGCCATCACGCGGACGTGACGGCGGCCGCGCCGCGGCGGCCGGCGATCCCAAGGCGCCGATGCTCGACATGGGAGACCATCTGCTCGAGCAGCTCGGCCACGTGGTCGTCGTGCAGCTCGTAGACGACCTGACGGCCGTCGCGCTCCCCGACGACGAGCCCGAGGTGGCGCAGCATCCGGAGCTGGTGCGACACGGCGGATCCCTCCATCCCGACGCTCTCGGCGATCTCGCCGACCGACGCCGGCCCGGCGTGCAGCCGCGCGAGGATGCGCAAGCGGCTCGGTGCGGACAGTGCCTGGATGCTCTCCGCCGCGCTGCGCGCGAACGCCGCGTCCCCGAGGAGGCGATCGATGTCGGGCTGGTCACCGTGCGCCATCGTTCTCGGAGGATAGCTGAAGCACTGCTCATATATGCACTCACTCCGGTGATGTCACCGGGCACAATGTGCGGGTGGCGACGATGCATCACGAGGATCCGCTGGCGATCGCGGCGATCGAGGCGATCCACACGGGTGACGTTGCGGCGCTCCGTCGGTTGCTCGCGGAGCATCCGGAGCTCGCCGCCGCTCGGCTCGGCAGCGAGGGTCCGGGCGGGATGACGCGCACGCTGCTTCACGTCGTCACCGACTGGCCGGGGCATTTCCCGAACGGCGCCGCGACCGTGGCCGCGCTCGTCGAGGCGGGCGCCGACGTGA
>DATHJG010000350.1:0-3048 GCA_035489875.1 Solirubrobacteraceae bacterium
GTTCGCCCGCCGGAATGAACAGCTTGATGCCGGTGAAGCCGATCAGGTCCCAGCCGACGAACTTGTCGTTGCCCCCGTACAGCGGATCGCCGAACATGCCCTCGAGCGCGTGCTCCCACAACATGCCGAAGAACGCGGCGCTGCCCGGTTCAAAGCCGTCTGCCTCGTCTCCCTCGACCCGTTGCAACAACGCGTCCTGTTCGTCGCCTGACAGCTCCCTGAACGACTTCCCGTGCTCGCCCTGCGCGAGCTCGGCGAGCGCCGAGAGGCCCTGCTCATAGACCGGCTTGAGCATCTTGTTGTCGGCCCCGAGCGACCGGTCGATGAACCGCCAGACCTTGGCTTCGCGAGCACCCGCCCCCGTGTCGTCGGAGGGGATCAGGCGCGCGAGCGCGGCATCGAGCGTCTGCGCGTGGTCCTCACTGAGGACCTCGGGCATGAGACTGCTCGACGGCTGCCGCGTATCGGTCGGAGCATCGTCGCCGTCGTCGCCCCCAAAGCAACCCTGTAGCCCCAGCGGGGCCGCGAGCGCGACGCCGGCCCCGCCCCCGTACCGGAGCAGCTGTCGACGGGACAGCCGTCCTCGCCGCCCTGCGGTCTCCTCCTGCATTCCTCTCCAGCCCCCTTCTCGCTTCCCACGATCGACCCAGCCAGATTACTGGCGCGCACGCCAGTATTTCACAGGGGGCACGGACGCGGGCTAGAGTTCGCCAGGTGGATGCGCGCACGCTCGGTCAGCGGCTTCGTGAGCTGAGGCGGGCCCGTGGGTTGACCCTGAGCGCGCTCGAGGATGCGACGGACATCTCCAGCTCGTTCCTGTCGCTCGTCGAGCAGGGCAAGTCGGACATCTCCATCGGTCGACTGATGCGACTCGTGCAGTTCTACGGCGTCGACCTCGATGATCTCGTCGCGACCGAGCAGTCGCAGCGGCCCGACCTGGAGGTCACCCGCGCCGGCCGAGGCGCAACCGTGCGCTCGTCGTCGGAGGGCATCGAGCTCGCGGTCCTCGCCCAGCGTGGCGGCTGGGAGCTCCACCCGATCATGTGCACGCATGCGCCCGGCGCGACCACGCCGGCCGATCCGGCGCCAGGGATCGAATGCTTCCTCTTCGTCGTCGACGGTACGTTCGAGCTCGACTTCGGCGACGACGATCCTGTGCGGCTCGACGCTGGAGACTCGGCTCGGTACCGCAACCCGGGCAGTCACGTGGTCACCAACGTCGGCAGCACCCCGGGACGACTGCTCGCGGTGAGCATGAGCAGCGAACGAGGGGGCAGGGGGCAACGGCTGTTCGATCCCGTTGCCGCCGTCCAACGGGTCGGTCGATGAGGTCGCGCCTTGCGGTCGAGGAGGCGACCATCGGGGACGGGACGCGTGGTGCCGGGCGCGGAGTGGGTCGGCGCCGTTGCTCGGCGCCGACCCGATCCGAGGGAGCTACAGCCGCTGCGTGGAGCCGCCGTCGCCGGCCCTGACAGAGCCGGTACGGCCCGCCGGCGCGTCGGCCCGGCCCGCCGCGGCACGCTGCTCGCCGACAGGCATGTCGCGCCTGAACCGGTCTCGGTTCTCGCGGCCGCGATCGTAGGCCTCGGCCAGCATCCGGCCCGCTACGTCGCGTCCGCCGAGGCCGAACGCGAGCGCCATCGCCAGGAAGACGCCGCCGAGCAGCGCCGCATACGTGATCGTCACGATCTGCGGTGCGATCTTCAGCTGGTCGAGCACCATGAAGGTCCCGATCGCCATGATCAGCACCGGGACGACCGAGCCGACCACCTTGCCGGTCGGCGTGTCGCCCATCGTCCGAGCGATGAAACCACCGACCGCCCCAGATAGCGCCACTGCGACGACGAAGATGAGCACGGCGGCCAGGACGTTGGGCAGATACGCGCCGATCGCAACGACGAAGTTGTTCAGCGCCGCGATCCCGAGTTGCGATACCGCAATCGCAAGTGCGCCAAGGAACAGGAACCAGAACGCGATCGTCCCGACCACCGAACTGGGCTTGAATCCGGGCGCCACGCGGTTCACGTATTCACCGGTTGAGCCGGTGTGCATGGCCCGGTCTGCGCCGATCGTCTCGAGCAGTTTGGTCACGACGCGCTTGACGACCCGCGCGACGATGTAACCGATCACGAGAATGATCAGGAAGCCGATCAGATTCGGCAGGAAGCCGATCAGATTGTCCAGCCCGCGCTGGAGTGAATCGCCGACGCTGACGGCGAACGAGAGTCCCATGGGGAACCCCTAGCTTTCGGAGAATAGGAAGGACGGCGCCGTCGCGATCTCGCGTCAAAGGTGCCGTTTGTGCAGGTATTTCCTGATGCCCGACTTGCGACTCGCACCGGGTCAGAACGCGGACCGAATCGGGGTCGGGTCCTTTAGGTGCCGGCGGGTTGGAAGAGCTCGATCGGGTTTCCGGAGGGGTCGTCGATCAGGATCTGTCGGCCGCCGGGGCCGCTGATGATGTCGTTGCGGAACGTCAGGCCGGCGGCGCGAAGACGTTCGACGTCCGTCGCGATGTCGTCGACGATGAGGTGGATGCGGTTCCAGCCGCCGGGTTGGGGTGTGCGGCCGTCGGGCATCGGTCGTCCGGCGGAGCTGGCGGGGCCGCTGAGCAGCAGCCGGAGCCGGCCGCGGAGGATGTCGGCGAACGCGGGTGGCTTGCTGGAGAGCACGGTGAAGCCGAGGTGTTGGGTGTAAAAGGCGATGGCGGCGTCGACGTCGTGGACGAGGTAGCGGACGCTGACGAGGTCGTCGGGCATGGTCTAGTTGGCCTCGGGGGTCGTGGGGTTGTGGTCGATGCGTTGGATGAGGAAGCCGATGCGGGTGGCGAGTTCGGTGGTGGTGCGTTGGAAGGCGGGGTAGGTCTGCTCGTCGGTGCCGCCTTCGCGTGCGGGGTCGGGGATGCTCCAGTGGATGAGGTCGGGTTGGTCGCGGAACTCGGGGCAGACCTCGCGTACGCGGTCGCAGAGGCTGATGACGTAGTCGAAGTGCTGGTCGGTGAATTGGTGAGGTGTTCGAGGAGCGCTTGGGCGATCTGGGAGCGGGCGC
>DATHJG010000351.1:0-6746 GCA_035489875.1 Solirubrobacteraceae bacterium
CTCGGGCACGAAGCCGACGCCGGCGGCGATCGCCTGGCGCGCCGAGCCCGGCGCGTAGGGGCGTCCGTCGAGCCGCGCGGCCCCCTCCTGACGCCCCGGGGAACCCGCGCCGAACAGGGTCTCGAGCAGCTCGGTGCGACCCGAGCCCATCAGCCCGGCGAGACCGACGATCTCGCCCTTGCGGACGCGCAGCGAGATGCCGCGCGGCTCGGAGCGTCCCGGCCGCGGGCGGCGCGGGATCAGCGTGAAGTCCTCGAGCGCGAGCAGCTCGTCGCCGGGCGTGGCATCGCCCCTGGGAAAGAGGTCGCGCAGGGGCTGGCCGACCATCATGCCGATCAGCTCGCGGCGTGACGTCTCGGCGAGCTGGACGGTGCCCACCAGCCCGCCGTCGCGCAGGACGGTCGCACGGTCGGCGATCTGGGCCAGCTCCTCGAGCCGGTGGGAGATGTAGATCACGCCGACGCCCTCGTGGCGCAGGTCGCGCACGACGCGGAAGAGCTGCTCGACCTCCACATCGGCCAGCGCGGCGGTCGGCTCGTCCATCACGAGGATGCGGGCGTGCTGGGAGAGCGCCTTCGCGATCTCGACGAGCTGGCGCTCGCCGACGCGCAGGGAGCGGATGTGGCGCGCGGGGTCCATGACCACCCCGGCGCGCTCCAGCAGCGCCGCCGCGTCGCGCCGCAGGCGCCGGCGGTCGACGAGCCGCAGCCGGTCGCGCGGCTCGCGCCCGAGGAAGAGGTTCTCGGCCACGGTCATCTCCGGCACGAGGTCGAGCTCCTGGTGGATCGTGGCCACGCCCGCCGCCTGCGCCTGTGCCGGCCGGTGGAACTCCACCGGCCGGCCGTCGATCGCGATCGCGCCGTCGTAGTCGGGGAACAGTCCCGACAGGACGTTGATCAGCGTCGACTTGCCCGCGCCGTTCTCGCCCAGCAGCGCGTGGACCTCGCCGCTGCGCAGCGAGAAGTCCACGCCCTTCAGGGCATGCACGCCGCCGAAGCGCTTGGCGATTCCCTGCATGTCGAGCAGCGGTGGCACCACGGTTCTCCCCTTGAAGAAATCGGTTACTGAAACCGATTTCTCATCGTAATCACGAAGCTCGGCGCGTGTCAAGCGCAGGAGCCGGGCGGGACCCATCCCGCCCGGCTCCGGACCCTGCGAGGTCGCTCAGCCCGCCTGCAGCTCGAGCTCGATCACGTCGATACCGGCGAAGAAGCCGTGCGACGCGGCGTTCCGGCCGGTCACCGCGAACGTGGCGGTGTGGGTGCCCTCGGTCAGCACGACCGTGCCGTACTGCGCCCTGGCGTCGCCGATCAGCGTCGGGCTGTAGCCGTCGAACGGCCCGCCCGTGGTCGTGCCGTCGATGGCGAGCGTCGTGATGCCGTAGTCGCCCGCCCTGGTCTGCAGCGTCGAGACATCGTAGGTCCCGGTGCGCGGCACGTCGAGCTGGACCGTGAACGTGTCGCCCGCCCCGTCGGCCTGGAACCAGACCTGCTCGTTGCCCGACCACTGGGCGCCGCAGCAGCTGCCCTGCCGCAGCGTCGGGGCCGTGCTCGAGGTCGGTGGCAGCAGCGCCTCCGCCTCGTAGCGCACGATGCCCCCGCTCGTGGCCGACACCTCCTGCGAGACGGGACCGAGGTTGCCCGAGCCGTCGACGGCCCGCACCCGGTAGTGCCAGGTCTCGTTCAGGCCGACGCCGTCGTGGCGGAAGCCCTCCGCGCCGGTCCGGCCGAGCAGCGTCGCGGGGCCGATCGTGGCGCCCGCCTGGCGGGATCCGTAGACCTCGTAGTACGCGACGCCCGTGTCGTCGTCGGCCGGCTTCCAAGCGAGCGCGATGACGTTCGTGTCCCCGCCGCGCGCGACGAGCCCGGTCACCCGGCCGGGAGCCCGGCGGTCGGCGAACGGCTTCACGTGCGAGAACGCGACGTAGCGCGCGGCGTGCCATGGGGCGGACCCCTCGAGCGGCACGAGCCGCACGGTGATCCGCGCCTTGCCCGCGGTCAGCGACGGCGGCAGCTCGAAGCTGTCGTGCAGCCAGCGCTTGAACGGGTTCCGGAGCGGCTGCTGCCACGTGCCCGCGTCCACGCCGTCCACGAGCACGCGGGCCGCCTGGTAGCGCTGTAGCTGGTCGGACATCCGGCGCAGCCGGACGCCCTGGTTGCCGCGCTCGAGCCGCAGCGCGAACGTGACGGGAGCGCTGGTCGCGCGGCCGTCCTCGGTCACCTCCTGCGTGTCGTCGTCGCCCTCGAACGGCGAGGTCAGCGACTCCACCGGCCCGGGCGCCGCGGACGCGTAGCGGTGCGCCTGCTCGGACGCCGGGTCGCCCACGTCGATGCTGTCGGTGCGCCGGAGCGCCGGCTCGGGCTGCTGATAGGTGTACGCCGTCGAGCCGTAGGTGGCCGGCTCGTCGTTGACCGGGCCGTGCTCGATGCCGAAGCGCAGGGCGCTGCCGAACGGCACCGCGTCGCCGATCATCAGGCGATAGGCGCTGTCGCACTGCTGCTCGCAGCCCGCCGCGCGGGTCTCCTCGGAGGCGTGGCCGTTGACCGGGGCGCTGAACGCGCCGCGGTTGAAGTACCAGCCCGCCTCGTAGAAGTCCTCCGCGCCCGTCCCGTGGATCTGGGGCGTGCGCGCGCGGTCGACGTAGACCCGCTCGTCGCCCTCGAGGTAGTTGCGGATGTTGCCGGTGGAGGCGTCACCGCGCATCGTGTGGCTGACGCCGACGAACTTCCCCCGGCCCGTGGTGTCCAGGAACACCCAGTCGCGGCCGGGCACCGTGTGGCCCGCGTTCGCGGTGGCGCGGAAGTATCCCGCCGCGCCTCCGGCACGGAGCTCGCGCGCCCACTTCGCGTCACGCGAGGAGGTCACCCACGCGTCACCGCTCTCGATCGTCCGGCTCGACCCGTTGTAGAGCTCGACCCTCGCGCGGCTGCGGAACGGCATCGGCCACCACGAGTAGTACGAGCCGCCGTCGCCGGCCTGCATCGCGAAGAACAGCGACCGCACCTCGGCCTCGCCGAGGCCGGAGCCGAAGAACTCGCCCAGCGGGGCGTCGACGGTGCGCTCGCCGTCGAAGGAGATCCGCACGCGTGCGTGGCGGAGGATCTCGTCCGACGGGGCCACGCGGGCCGCCTCCTCCTCCTGCTCCTCCTCGGTCGGCACGTAGCTGTAGTCGCGCGCGCCGTCCCACGTCTGGTTCTGGATGGTGTACCCCTCGGCGTTCTCCTCGGCCGCGTTCTCCGGGCCGAGGTCCACCTCATCGGTGCGCACGGGCGCCCCGCCCACGACCGAGTCGACCCAGTAGTGGAACTCGTTGAAGTCCAGGTCGGAGGAAACGAACGCGTTGCGGATCGTGATCTGCGACTTGCCGGCGGTCGCCGTGGCGGGCAGCGCGACGGTCTGGTCCGCCCACGCGCCCCCCGCGGCCGGTATCCCCGGCCACTCGGCGACCTTCGTCCCGTCGACGAGCACGTCGGCGCGCTGGTTGCCGATCAGGGTGTCGAGCCGCCGGGTCAACCGCACGCCCTCGTTGGCCGGGTCGATCGTCACCGTGAACTGGCTGTATCCGCCCGCGCCGAACGCGCGGCCGTCGTCGTGGATCAGCGGCTTGGGTGTCGGGCCGACGATCTGCGGGATCCGCAGCCGCAGCTCGGAGACCATGCCCGGGCCGTTGAGCTCGGCGAGCGTGGCGGTCTCGCCCGGCGCGAGCGAGAAGTCACGATCGGTGGTCGAGGCGCCGCGCCGCGCCGGCTTCGGGTCGCGCGTGCCGTAGGCCTTCATCAGCTCGACGACGTCGGAGGCCGGGTCGGCCGGATCGAAGGTCTCCACGCCCTGGGCGTCCGCGAACTCGCGATAGGAGACGTGGACGAAGTAGGGGTTGTTGGTCGTCGTGATGCGCATCGACTCGCGATAGGGCATCGGGATCTTGATGTAGACGCCTCCCGAGCTCTGGTCGGCGTTGGCCACCAGCGGGAACGTGAACGGAGCGCCGAGCTCGCCGTCGACGACGTCCTGCAGCGGCGCGTCGAGCACCGTCTCGCCGTCCAGCTCCACCTTGATGTTGCCCGTCCGGCTGACGTCGCCGCCGTCGCGGGTGAACCAGATCGACTGCACCTCGCCGGCGCCGGTCTTCTCGGCGATCACGCACTCGCGCTCGTTGGGGGTGCTGCCGGACTGCGCGCGCAGGCAGGAGTAGGTGCCGCCGAAGCCGTCGTCGTTGCCGCCGCGGCGGTCGAAGCCGGAGAACTGCTTGGTCTCGACGCCGCAGGACAGCTCGGGCAGCCGGTCCAGCCGGCGATAGACGTCCCATCCCACGGCGCCCTTGCCCGCGCACGCCTCGTTCGGGGCGCCCGCGGCACGTGGTGCGACTGTGGCGGCGGGCGATCCGGCGTCGCGGGCGACCTTCGCCTGCGCGACCGGCGCCAGCATCAGGACGGCGATCACGGCGCCGATCAGCGCCACGCATCTACGAGTCGACATTCTCTTCCTCCCCGGCCCCTCACGGACCCGTCATTGCTGGAAACCGATTGCTGAAATCGATTACACGCACAGGGTACCGGTCGGTTGCGAACCCGTCAAATCCGGAGTGTCGAGCCGCGCTCCACCTTGACCCCGAGGCGGGCGAGGGGGTAGGGTCCACCCGTCCCAAGCGTGAAATCGATTTCTCAAGGGAGGAGATCGTCCATGCGCAGCTGCTTCAACGTCCCGAGGGGGCGTCGATCTTCCGTGCTCGCCGCCCTCGCCGCAGCGATGGCGGCCCTGCTGCCGTTCGCCGCCGACGACGCCGCCGCCGCCGTCGTCCAGGAGCGCGCGACCGAGGTCGTGACGGAGGTCGCCGCCGGTCCCTTCGAGCGCATCTACGACCCGAGCGTCGGCGAGACCTCGCCCTGGTACATCAACGACCACACCTTCGTCCGCGTGCCGGGCGACGGCTGGCACCTGTTCGGGATCACCCACGCCGAGCCGGCCGCGCCGCTCGACGAGGACTTCTTCGACCACGCGACGGCTCCGCAGCTCGCCGGGCCGTGGACCAAGCGCGCGCCCGTGCTCCCGGTCGACCCGTCGCAGGGCGAGGAGCACGTGTGGGCGCCGCACGTCGTGCGGCACGCCGGCCGCTGGTGGATGTTCTACTCGGGCGGGGACGCGGACCACCGGCGCTACCGCATGCAGCTCGCGACCTCGCGCGACCTGAAGACGTGGACGCGCCACCCGGCCAACCCGCTCTTCCAGGACGGCTTCGACGCCCGCGATCCCTTCGTCACGCGGGTGCGCGGCCGCTGGGTCATGTACTACACCGCCAACGAGCGGCCCGACGGCGGCCACCACATCGTCGCGTACCGCACCAGCAAGGACCTGGTGAACTGGTCCGAGCGGCGCGTCGCCTACACCGATCCCGCGGTCGGGACGTTCGGCGGCCCGACCGAGTCGCCGTTCGTCGTCCGCCGCGGGCGCGACTGGTATCTGTTCGTCTGCTGCACCGGCTCCTACACCGGAACCAAGGTGCTGCGCAGCCGCGACCCGCTGAGCTTCGACGCGGCCGACGTCGTCGGGCGCATCGACGCCCACGCCGCCGAGGTCGTCCGCGACCGCGGGCGCTGGTGGATCTCCGCCGCCGGCTGGGGCCGTGGCGGCGTGTCGCTCGCGCCCCTCGACTTCGAGTCCGAGCGCCGTAGCGAGGTGGTCCGCGTCACGGCGCCCGGCTACCGGGCCGTCGTCCAGACCGCGCCCACGGCCGCGCTGCGGTCGCTCGAGGTGCAGGTGGGCGGCGAGTGGCGCGACGTGCTCGGCAACCCCGGGCGCGGCACGCTCCCCTACGCCGGCGTCGGCTGGTTCGGCGACACCGACCGCCCGGGAGCGCCCGCGAGCGTGGAGTCCTCGAGCGACGGCCGCGAGCTCGTGCTCCGCGGCATCCGCATCGGCGACGAGCCGGTCACGGTCGATTGGACGTTCACCTTCGGCGACGACACCGTCGACACGAGCTTCACCTGGCACGTCGCCGGCGCGACCGCCGCGCCGGTCTGGGAGGCGGGCTGGAGCCTCGATCCCGCCTTCAGCCGCTTCGGCGACCCGGGCGGGCTCGAGCGCGCCGGTGACGTGAGCGGCTTCCCGGCCTGGGCGATCTCCTACGACGACGAGCTCACACTCGCCGCCGCGTACGAACCGGGCTCCGCCTGGGCGGAGGCGAACCGCTGGTACTCCCCGGCCGACGGCGCCATGTCGTGGCAGCCGCTGTGGCGGCCGGGCGGGATGCCGCTGCCGCAGGGAACGCTCCCGGGCGGCGCCTGGCGGCTCGGGGTCAGCCCGCGGTCCGCCGACGTCGCCTACGCGCAGGAGCTCGCCGACTCGCTCGGCGAGCCCTGAGGGGGGCGCTCCGCGAACCTGAAGGGGGTCAGACCCCCTTCAGGTTCCGCGGCGTGACGCCGAGCGCGAGCGCGTCCGCGGTCCCGCGGGGCGTCGTCATGCTCGCGGTCACGCGAGCGGCCTCGTCCCAGGTCAGCAGCGCCGCCGGACCCGTCAGCGCCTCGCGAGCTCGTAGTCGCGATGGTCCGCCGCCGGCCCGTCCAGCGCCGCCAGGACACACGCCGCGACATCGTCGGCGCGGATCGGCTGGATGCGCGCCTCGCCGGCGAGGCGGGCGAGTGGATAAGGGTGAAGTTCGCGCCGTTCACCGCGCTGTTCGACGTGACCGGCCAGCCGGCGATCTCGATCCCCGTCGGGTTCGGCGAGGACGGCCTGCCCACCGCGGTGCA
>DATHJG010000352.1:0-5888 GCA_035489875.1 Solirubrobacteraceae bacterium
CGTCCAGCGACATCGACATGTAGAGGATGAGCTTGCGCTGCGCCGGCTCGCCGGTCATGCGTCTTCCTTCCACCCGCCGTCGGGCAGGGCTGTGAGCTGGATCGAGGTCATGTCCTCCCTCGCGTTATAGTGCACCGATCGGTGCAGCATAGCCAGACACTGGATCGGACGTTCTTCGCCCTCTCGGACCCGACGCGCCGGAGCATCCTCGAGCAGCTCGCGCGCGGGCCCGCCACGATCGGCGAGCTCGCCGAGCCGTTCGGCCTGACGCTCAACGGCGTCAAGAAGCATGTCGGCATCCTCGAGACCGTCGACCTCGTCATCACCGAGAAGGTCGGCCGCGCGCGCGAGTGCCGGCTCGGCCCGGCGCAGCTGGAGGACGCGACGGGCTGGATCGACGGCTACCGGCGGGTGTGGGAGCGCCGGCTGGATAGGTTCGGCGCGTACGTGGAAGAGCGCCGATGACCGACGAGCTGCGCCTCGAGCGCGTGATCGACGCGCCGCCCGATGTCGTCTTCGGGGCGTTCACCACACAAGGGGGCCAGGTGGCCTTCTACGGCACCGACGACCCGGGGTGGATCGTGGAGTCGCAGTGCGACCTGCGTGTGGGCGGCCTCTGGACGGTCACGTTCGGCCCTTCGCGGGACCACCTGTACCAGCACCGGAGCGTCTTCGAGGTCATCGACCGTCCGCGGCGCATCGTGCTCGCCACGACCGAGGTCCGCCCTGAGGGGTCGGGCTTTGACTTCTCGGTCGAGTTCACGTTCGAGGAGCAGGACGGCCGGACGCGCATGAGCGTCATCCAGTCCGGCTTCCCCACTCCGGAGCTTCGCGACGAACACGGGCGCGGAGTGCCGAACGCGTTCGCCCGACTCGAACGCGCGATCCGCGCGAGCAAGTAGCCGCCGCGGTGCTTTGCATCGTCGGCGTTGAGCGCGGTTCGCCGTCCCGGGCGGCCACCGGTCACGGCATCAGATGTCTCGACGCAGCAGCTAAGCCAGCGGGAGACGACGCTTCTCCCCTGACCGCTCAATGCATGCGCCGTGAGCGGTGAGGCGGCCGAAAGCGCCAGCACTGCTTGCAAAGCGGCGTCCCGTAGTGCCGAGGTTCTTCAGCGCATCGGCAGTCAGACGCGCGTCCCGTCGGAGACGCTCAGACTGACTTCTCGCCAGGCCTCGTCGCTGGCGGCGAGTTCCTGTGCCGCCTGCTGCGCCATCGGCACAGCGTCGGTGCCGAGCAACAGACGCACCGGTGCATCGTCCCGGCCGGCGAGGTCTCGCACCACTTGGGCGACACGACGCGTGTTCGTCGGCTCGTGACCAGAGGCGGCACGCAGCAGCTCGGCGAACGCTCCGATCGTCGGCTGGTACGGCACGCTGGGCTGCGGGATCGTCATCGACGAGCCAGCCCAGTCAGTGCGCATGCCGCCCGGCTCAAGAACGGTGACCTTCACCCCGAACGGAGCGATCTCTTGAGCGAGACCGCTGGAGAATCCAGCGACGGCCCACTTCGCCGCCTGGTAGGCGGTCAGGCCCGGGCCGGACAAGCGGACACTGAGCGAGGAGACCTGGAAAATGTGACCGACTACGACGCGGCTGCGCGCGTGGTTGCTCAGGCCGAGGAGACGTTCGGTCGCATCGATGTCGTCGTCACGTCGAGCCGCAGGAGAAGCAGCGCGTCGCCGTACTTGTCGAGGAGGTCCTGCAACCGCTCAGGGTTACGCGCCGTCGCCGCCACGCGATCACCCGCTTCGAGCGCGACCTCGACGAGCGCGCGACCCAGACCGCGCGAACTTCCCGTCACGAACCACACCTTGGACATCGACACTCCTGCCTAGCCGCGTCGGTCTTCAGCTCGCGCCGCAGCCGTATATCGGGCTGCCGGGAGGTAGGTGAGGAGGACCACCCCGGAGTCGAACCGCTTCACGTCGTGGAGCGCCATCCGTACGGTCCCTCTGTCGCCGAGCACGTGGACGTTTCCCTGGCCCCAGACGAGCGGGTTCAGGTAGACCTCGTACTCGTCGATCAGGCCCTTCTCGGCGAGGGCGTACGCGAACTCGCCGCTCCCGTGCATGAACAGGTCACCGTCGACCTCGTCCGTCAGGTTGGGAATCGAGTCCTCGAGGTCCCCGTTGAGCAGTGTCGCGTTCCACTCGAGATCGCCGGACAGGGTGTTGGACCCGACGTACTTGGGCATCGCGTTGACCATGTCCGCCCACTTGCCGGTTTGGCTCGGCCAGTACCCGGCCAGCCCCTCATAGGTCTTACGCCCCAGCACCAGCCCGCCAGACCTGGCCTGACGCTCGAACGAGTAGCCGCCGTGATCTCCGTCCGGCTGCACCCACTCGCCGACCGGGTCTATGACGCCGTCGACGGTGGCCTGCGTGGTCGCGATCAGTTTTCCCATCTCGATTCTCCTTCGGTCCCGGGAGCTCCCCCTAGCGTGAGGCGATGGCGTTGGTCGCCGTGGTCATCGGCCCGTGTTGGGGGTCAGCCAGTCGATCGTCCCGTCGGGGCGGCCGGCGAAGCCCGTCCATCGAGACCGACATCAGCAGGATCAGCCTGCGGCCGCTCATGTCGCCACCCGGTAGCGCAGGTGCGTGACGCCGGGCGCGTCGAGCACGCGCGTCAGCTCGACCTCGATGCGGTCTGCGCCGAACAGCCGCCGCCCGTCGCCGAGCACGACCGGGATCAGGTGGATCTCCAGCTCGTCGAGCAGGCCCTCGCGCAGCAGCGACTGCGCAAGGCCGGCGCCGTGCACCATCACGTCCTCGTCGCCGGCGGCCGCCTTGGCCTCGCGCATCGCGGTCGCGGCGTCGGGCACGTAGTGGACTCGGCCGCTCTGCGGCTCCGGCGGGGTGCCGCGCGTGGGCACGAAGATCGGCACGCCGTGGTGGTCGCCGCCCCAGTGACCGGCGTAGTCGAACGTCTTGCGGCCGACGACGACCGCACCCGTCGCCAGCAGCTCGGCGAACACCTGCCCGCTCAGCCCCGGCGGGTCGAAGTGCGGCCGCTCGGCGACGGGCTCGCCGAGCCACTCGTGCAGTCGGTGGCCGCCGGTCCCGAGCCCGTTGCCCGGGCCGTCGTCCGGGCCGGTGATGAACCCGTCGAGCGATATCGACATGTACAGGACGGACTTCGCCATGCGGTCTCCTTCCTCGGGCCTACAGCGCCCGTTCCAGCCGGTCGAACGCGTGCGGCAGACCGCGGCCGTGCTCGTCGCGCAGCTCGTCGGACGGGAAGCCCCACTGGACCATCGTCATCAGGGTCGCCCCGTCTCGGGGCGCGAACGTGAACTCGGTGCTGAAGGCGAGCCTCGACCCATCGAGGCGGGTCTCGGTCGTGGCCAGCAGCAGGCGGCGGGGGCGCTCGATCGCCTCGAACACGTGCAGGTGCCGGTAGAGCTCGCCCGGCGACGGGCCGAAGGCGATCTCCCAGGCGCCGCCGACGCGCAGCTCGCAGCGCGAGTCGACGCCCCAGCCCGGCGCGTCGTTGCCGTAAAACTCGCGCTGCCCCGCCGGGCTCGTGAACAGGTCGAACACGCGCGCGGGCGACGCCTGGATCAGGCGCTCGTAGCGGAGCTCGCGGCTCACCCCGCGCGCTCCACGAAGCGCTCGAAGCGGTCCAACCGGCCCTCCCAGGCGCGGCGGTGGGCCTCGATCCACTCGCCCGCCTCGCCGAGCGTCGTTTCCGGGCCCAGCCGGCACTCGCGCGCCCGGCCCACCTTCTCGGTCTCGACGAGGCCGGCGAGCTCCAGGATCCCGACGTGCTTCTTGATCCCGTTGCGGGTCAGGCCCGACGGCCCCCCGAGCTGGCTCAGCGTCGCGGGGCCGCGGCCCAGGCGCTCGAGAATGCCCCGCCGCTTAGGGTCCGAGAGCGCGAAGAACGTCGCGTCGAGCGTTGGCGATAGTGCACCGATCGGCGCACTATACAGCTGCTCGCCCTTTGGTTGAGCGTGGCCGCCCGCCCGTCGTCGTGACGGCCTCCGGCCTCAACGAGCTGAAAACTATGGCATCGAAATGGCAGCCGCCCAGTGCTGGCGATCGACCAGCTTCGGGCCCGACGTGTGCCGTAAGCCTGGTTCGGTGATGTATGCCGGTGACCGTCCGACAAACGGGACACACATCGACGAGACAAGGATACCCGACATGCCCGATCCGCAAGTGACGACCCGTGTTCAGTGGCTGGCAGCACGGCGCGAACTGCTCGCGCAGGAACGGGAGCTGACCCGGCACCGCGATGCGGTCAACGCCGCCCGTCGCCGACTGCCGATGGTCGAGATCACGAAGGACTACACCTTCACGGCGCCGCGCGGCGAAATCTCGCTGCTCGACCTGTTCGAGGGCCGGACCCAACTACTGGCGTATCACCTGATGTTCGAGCCCGACGCCGACGAGGCGTGCCCGGGCTGCACGTTCTGGATCGACAACGTCGGCCATCTCAGCCACCTGCACGCGCGCAACACGTCGTTCACCGCCATCTCAAGGGCGCCGATCGAGAAGCTCCAGCGCTACAAGCAGCGGATGGGCTGGACCATCCCCTGGTGCTCCTCATATGGCAGCGACTTCAACTACGACTTCCACGTCACCCTCGATCCGGCGGCCGCGCCCGTCGAATACAACTTCAAAGACCTCGCCCAACTCGAACAAGAGAACCCCGACTGGCGCGGGTGGTCGGGCGAGGAGATGGGCGTCAGCGCCTTCCTGCGCCGCGAGGACCGCATCTTCCACACCTACTCCTGCTTCGAGCGCGGCATCGACCTGCTCAACGGCACCTACAACTGGCTCGATCTCACCGCGCTCGGGCGCCAAGAGCACTGGGAGCAGCCAGCCGGCCGCGGCAAGGACCCCGCCCTGAGCTGGTTGCGGCGCCACGACGAATACGAGCCCGACGTCATCGGCGGCACCAACGCTCCGAAGTGACCGCCACGACCGATCGCCCGGGGCAGACGGCGCTGCCCCATCTCGCGCAAAGCAGCAGTGGCGCCGCCGGCCGCCGCCGGCTGTACCTACTCGTCCAAAGCGAGAGCCCCACAATCGCGGGGCAGGGTGTCACGCCTTGAGCAGCGTTCGCTCAGCTCCCAGAGCCGCTGTGCCGAATCGGAGTCGACGGCGTGCGGCATGACGCCGGAGGTGGGACCCATGCCTCGATGAGTGATTGCCGCGGGGTCATCCATCGGCGCGATGTCGTTGTTGATCAGGAAGACCCCGCCGATCTCGGCGAGCAGCGGGCTGGTCACCGCGAACACGCTGGTGCTGGCGCCCTGCTGCGGCGTCTTCTGGTCGCGGTCGGGGTCGATGATCGGCTGACCGGCGTCGTCGATCAGGCCGATCGATCGCCGTACATCCGGGTCCATCCAGGGCGCCAGGTTCGTGGTGACGATCTGGCCGGGGTGCAGCGAGTAGCCCCTGATGCCCTTCCCCGCCCATCGACGGTCAAGCTCCACGGCGAACAGGATGTTGGCGGTCTTGGATTGGCCGTAGGCGAGCATGCCGTCGTACTCGGTGTTGATGAAATGCGGGTCGTCCCATCGGATGTCGGACAGGCGGTGGCCTCCGGAGGACACCGAGACGACCCGGGCGCCGGCGGCGGCGCGTAGTGCGGGCAGCAGGCCGTGGGTCAGTTGGAAGTGGCCGAGGTGGTTGGTCGCGAACAGCGATTCGTAGCCGCGGGCGTCCCGCACCAGTTCCTGGCTCATGATGCCGGCGTTGTTGATCAGGATCTGGAGTGGACGGCCGGAGTCGAGGTACCGGGCGGCGAAGGCGTCGATCGACGTCGGGTCCATGAGGTCCAGTTGGCCGATCTCGACGCGCTCGACCCCGGCCAACGCGGAGGCGGCGCGGTCCGGGTTGCGTGCCCCGACGGTGACGGACGCGCCGGCCTTGCTGA
>DATHJG010000353.1:0-4076 GCA_035489875.1 Solirubrobacteraceae bacterium
TTCTGGATCGCGGCCTCGCCGCTCGCCGTCACGGCCTCGTGATAGCGGACCTTCAGGTCGGCGATCCGGCCCGCCGTCGTCGTCAAGTCGGCGACCGGGGTCTCGGGGGCGGGGGGAGCAGCGGGGGTCTTCGGTGCGGCGTCGGCGGTCACGCGCCTCAGCCTAGCGAGGCGGCGGCCCGGGGCGACTGGCGGAACCCTCCAACCCGAGGCCGCGATCCCTGCACGAAGTCACCGGGCAGGGGACGCCGCCGGCCGACGCCGGAACAGGCGCTGGATGCCCCAGCCGGTGACCCGCAGCATCGCCTCGATGACGATCGACCCGCTCATCTTGGAGCGCCCGGCGACCCGGTCGGTGAACGTGATCGGCACCTCGGCGACGCGCAGGCCCGCGTCGATGGCTCGCCGGGTCATATCGATCTGGAAGCAGTACCCGCGCGAGACGACGTGCTCGAGGTCGATGGTGCGCAGTGTGCTCGCACGGAACGCCCGGTACCCGGCCGTGGAGTCCCGCACCCCGATGCCGAGTGCGATGCGCGCGTAAGTGTTGGCGGCGCGACTCAGCAGCTCGCGATGGCGTGGCCAGTCGGCGACGGCGCCGCCGGGCGTCCAGCGCGAGCCGATGACGAGATCGTTCGTCTCGAGGGCCGTCAGGATCGCGGGCAGGGCGGACGCCGGGTGCGAGCCGTCCGCATCCATCTCGACGATCGCCTCGAAACCGTCGTCGAGCGCGCGGCCGAACCCCGCGAGGTAGGCGTGGCCCAGCCCGTCGCGGGCCGTGCGATGCAGGACCGCGATGCGCGGGTCGGCGGCGGCGAGCCGGTCGACGATGTCGCCCGTACCGTCGGGGCTGGCGTCATCGACGACGAGAACGGATGCGGTGGGCACGGCGTCGAGAAGGGTCGCGATCGTGCGTCCGATGCTCTCGGCCTCGTTGAAGGTGGGCATCACGACGACCGCCCGCATCTGTGCCATCCTCGCCACTTTAGGGGACCCTAGGCTGGGCGCATGGACTACCCGGCGTCACGCGAGCTCGTGCCGGAGCTCGTCGTGCGCGAATCGTCTCCCTCGACGAACGCCGAACTCGCGGATCGCGCACGCCGGGAGGAGCTGCCGTCGTACACGACGGTGGTCACGACCGACCAGACGGCGGGGCGCGGACGCCTCGGCCGCAGCTGGATCGCGCCGGCCGGGAGCGCGATCGCGGCGTCGGTGCTGGTCGTGCCGCGCACGGCCGCGGGGCCGCTGTCCCTCGACCGGTTCGGGTGGCTGCCGATCGCGGCCGGCATCGCGGTGACCCAGACGGTCGCGGAGGCGCTGCCCGCCGCATCCACCGGGTTCAAATGGCCCAACGATGTGGTCATCTCGGGACGCAAGGTCTGCGGCGTGCTCGCCGAGCTGCTGCCCGAGCGCGGTGCCGTGGTGATCGGAGCGGGCATCAACCTGGCGATGACCGCCCGGCAGCTGCCCGTCGACACGGCGACCTCGCTCGCGATCGAGGGGGCACCGGCCGACCTCATCGAGCCGGATACCGTCCTGGCGGGTTACCTCGGCAGGTTCCGGCGCCTGGTCGAGCAGTACCTCGAGGCCGGGGGCGATGCCGAGGTCAGTGGTCTGGCCGCCCTGGCCCGTTCCCTGTGCATCACGCTCGGCCGCGTCGTGCGGGTCGAGCTGCCTGATGGCACCGTGCTCGAGGGGACCGCGACGGCTCTGGATGCCGATGGCCGGCTCGTCGTGCGTGGTGCGGACGGCGCGGAGCACACGGTCGCCGCCGGTGACGTCACCCACGCGCGCCACGTGGACGGCCGGGACGCGTGACCGGCGAGGTCGTCCCCGAGGCGGTGGTGGCGCGCCTGCGCCCGCACGCCCGTGCCCTGTTCTGGCCGACGGTCGCGCTGCTCGCTCTGGTCGCGGCGACCGCGTACTTCGCGGGATCCTTTCCGGAGGACTGGCAGAACTGGACGGTGCTCGGCGCGAGCGCCGTGCTGGTGCTGCTGCTGTTCTTCGCGCCGCTTCTGGCCTGGCTCGGACGCAGTTACACGATCACGACGCGGCGGATCGTGCTGCGCCACGGCCTGCTCGTCCGCACGCGGCAGGAGCTGCTGCACAGCCGCGGCTACGACGTGACGGTGCGCCAGAACGGGCTGCAGCAGGTGTTCCGCAGCGGAGACGTGCTGATCAACACCGGGCTCGACCACCCGATCGTGCTGCGGGACATCCCAGCGGCCGACCTCGTGCAGTCGGCCCTTCACGAGCTGATGGAGCGCAGCCTCAATCCGATCGCGGCGCGACGGCAGCAGGAGCAGTCGCGCCCGCCCGACGAGACGACTTCATGGGGGACGCGGTAGGGACCTCTACGGGCTCGACCGCCGGGATCTCGACAGGCTCGATCACCGTTTCGAACACGGCTGGCTCGGGCTCGCCGCGATGCGGGGCGAAAACCCAGAGCCGGTAAAACGTGAACCGGAAGATCGTGCCGAGGCCGAGGCCGACCACGTTCGACGCGATGTTGTCGGCCAGCACGCTGGTGAATCCGAACCCGTAGTGCGACACCCACAGGCAGGCGAGGCCGATGAGCATGCCGCCGACGCTGACGATCCCGAACTCGACGCCCTCGCGCATGAGCTGCCTGCCGCGATGCGCGCGGAAGGTCCAGTGCCGGTTGCCCATCCAGTTGAAGACGATCGCGATCGTCGTCGAGATCACCTTCGCGAGGAGCGGACCCTCGTGCAGCGTCTCGGCGCTCAACACCGTCAGGATCAGCGCGTTGAAGACGCCGAAGTCGATCACGAAGCCGATCGCGCCGACCACGCCGAAGCGCGCGAACTGTCCGAACAGCGTGCGCATCGGTCGGTGTCCTCCGGGGAATAGGGTCGTAGCAGCGGCGACAGTCTATCCGCCGTTTCCTCAACGATCCGGAGTGCGCGTGAGAGTCGGCGTGGTCGGCGGTGGCCAGCTGGCCCGCATGATGGTACCGCCCGCGGTGGCGCTCGGCATCGACCTGCGCGTTCTCGCCGAGATCGAGGGCAGTTCCGCCGCGATCGCCGCCACGGCGGTCGGCGACTACCGGGATGCGGCGACGGTCCTCGCGTTCGCCCGCGAGGTCGACGTGGTCACCTTCGATCACGAGCACGTCCCGCAGGACGTGCTGGCCGAGCTCGTCGCCGCGGGCATCGCGGTGCGGCCGGGACCCGCGGCCCTCGCCGTCGCGCAGGACAAGGTGCACATGCGCGAGCGGCTCTCCGCCCTCGGCGTCCCCGTGCCCGAGTGGGCTGCCGTGCGTGACGCGGCCGAGCTCGGGACGTTCCTCGGCGCGCCCGGCGGCGTCGCGATCGTGAAGACCCCGCGCGGCGGATACGACGGCAAGGGCGTACGGGTGGTGCGGGCCATGGATGGCGCAGACGACTGGTTCGCCGACGGGGTGCTGCTCGCCGAGGAGTTCGTGCCGTTCCGCCGCGAACTCGCTCAGCTCGTGGCGCGACGGCCCTCGGGTGAGATCGCGGCGTGGCCGCTCGTCGAGACGGTCCAGCGGGACGGGGTGTGTGCCGAGGTGTTCGCGCCGGCACCCGAAGCCGGGAGCCTTTCCGTCGAGGCCGAGCGACTGGCGCGTGAGATCGCCGAACAGCTCGACGTCACGGGCGTTCTCGCCGTCGAGCTGTTCGAGACCACCGACGGCCGGCTGCTCGTGAACGAGCTCGCGATGCGTCCGCACAACACCGGCCACTGGACGATCGACGGCGCGATCACGAGCCAATTCGAGCAGCATCTGCGGGCGGTCCTCGATCTGCCGCTCGGCGATCCCTCGCCGCTGGCGCCCTGGTCGGTCATGGTGAACGTGCTCGGCGGTCCGGCCGACGAGACGATGCCCGATCGGTACCCCGCGGCCCTGGCCGCCGAGCCGGCCGTCAAGTTCCACTCGTACGGCAAGCAGTCGCGCCAGGGGCGCAAGGTCGGCCACGTCACGGCGACCGGGGATGACTTGGACGAGGCACGAACGCGGGCGCGTGCCGCGGCCGGGTTCTTCCAGAACTGAGCCGTACCATGGCATCCGTGCCCGAACAGCCGCCGGCGACAGCG
>DATHJG010000354.1:0-9698 GCA_035489875.1 Solirubrobacteraceae bacterium
TCGTCCCGGATCTCTTCAACCTGTGGTTGACCGGCGTGGCGTCCAACGAGAGCACGATCGCCTCGACGACCGGACTGCTCGACGCGCGCAGCGGCACCTGGGCGCGCAGCGTCGTGGAGCGCCTCGGCCTGCCGCCGCGCGCGTTCGCGGGCGACCCGGTCGAGCCCGGCGCGACGCTCGCCCCGGCGCTCGCGCACCACGAGGGGGCCGGGGGGGTGCCGGTCCACGTGGTCGCCGGCCACGACACCGCATCGGCGTTCGCCGCCGCTCCGCTGCGCAGCGCCGGCGCGGCGATCCTGTCGTCGGGCACCTGGTCGCTCCTCGGGGTCGAGCTGGACGCGCCGCGGCTCGGCGCCCGCGCCGCCGGCTTCAACCTCACCAACGAGCGCGGCGTCGGCGGCACGATCCGGCTGCTGCGCAACGTGATGGGCCTGTGGCTTGTGCAGGAGTGCCGGCGACAGTGGGCGGGGCCCGACTACGACGAGCTGCACCGGCTGGCCGAGGCGGCAGCGCCGGACGTGCCCCTGTTCGACCCCGACGACGACGCGTTCATCGCCCCGGGCGACATGCCCGCCCGAATCGCCGCCGCGTGCCGCGCAACCGGCCAGGCCGCGCCCCTGGCGCCCGGCGACGTCGTGCGCTCGATCCTGACCTCGCTGGCCTGCAAGTACCGCGTCGTGCTGGAGCGCATCGAGCAGGTCAGCGGACGCAGCGTTGACATCGTCCACGTGATCGGCGGCGGCGCGCGCAACCGCCTGCTGTGCAGGCTGACCGCCGACATCCTCGGGCGCCCCGTGCTCGCCGGTCCCGTCGAGGCGACCGCGCTCGGCAACGTGCTCGTCCAGGCGCTCGCGACCGGCGAGCTCGGCTCGCTCGCCGAGCTGCGCGAGGTCGCCGCCGCCTCCGCCGAGCCCGAGCTGTACGAGCCCGGCGAGGACCGCGAGGCCGCCGAGGCCGTCCACCACCGCTTCCTGACCGTGACCGGCGCCGCCGCGCCGGCTCGCGCCTGATACCAGAAGGAGACCGTCCGTGACCGACTCGACCCGCGACTACGACCACCTCGCCGCGCGCCTGCGCGGCGCGGGCCACGACACCGACGCGGTGGAGGGCGCGCTGGCCGCGCTGGCCATCGAGACGCCCTCGTGGGGCTACGGCGACTCCGGCACCCGCTTCGCGACCTTCCAGCAGCCCGGGCGCCCGCGCGACGTCTTCGAGCGCCTCGACGACGCCGCCGAGACGCACCGGCTGACCGGCAGCGCGCCCGCCGTCGCGCTGCACTTCCCGTGGGACCGGACGGACGACTTCGGCGCGCTGCGCGCCCATGCCGAGCAGCGCGGCCTGCGCATCGGCGCGGTCAACCCGAACCTCTTCCAGGACCCCGACTACAAGCTCGGCTCGATCGCCCATCCCGACGCGGCGGTCCGGCGCAAGGCGACCGACCACCTGCTCGAATGCCTGCGGATCGCGGCCGAGCTCGGCTCCACGGCGCAGTCGCTCTGGTTCGCCGATGGCACCAGCTATGCGGGCCAGGACGACCTCGCGGACCGCCGCCGGCGGCTGCTGGAGGCGCTCGCGGAGGTCTACGCGGCGCTGCCCGCCGAGCAGGAGCTGCTGGTCGAGTACAAGCTCTTCGAGCCGGCCTTCTACGCCACCGACCTGGCCGACTGGGGCTCGGCGCTGCTCGTCTGCCAGAAGCTCGGCGAGCGCGCGCGCGTGCTCGTCGACCTCGGCCACCACGCGCAGGGGACCAACGTCGAGCAGATCGTCGCGCTGCTGGGGGTCGAGGATCGCCTTGGCGGGTTCCACTTCAACAACCGCAAGTACGCGGACGACGACCTGATCGTGGGCTCGGCGAATCCGTTCGAGCTGTTCCTGATCTTCTGCGAGCTGACGGGCAGCGGCCGCCCGCTGCCGCGGTTGACGATCGACCAGGCGCACAACGTCGAGGCGAAGGTCGAGGCGATGGTGTTGAGCGTCGTCAACCTCCAGGAGGCCTACGCGAAGGCGCTGCTGGTCGACCGCGCCGCGCTGGCCGCCGCGCAGGCCGAGGGCGATGTGCTCGGCGGCCACGAGGCGCTGCTCGACGCCTATCGCACCGACGTGCGCCCGCTGTGCGCCAAGGTGCGCGCAGAGCGCGGCGCGGCCGAGGACCCGGTCGCGGCGCTGCGGACGTCCGGCTACGCGGCGCGGATCGCCGACGAGCGGGGAGCCACCGCCGCGGTCGCCGCGGGGTGGGGCCGATGAGCGTCGCCGAGCGCATGGTCGCCCTCGCGGAGGACCGCTGGCCGTCGTCGGCGTCCGAGGTGCCGGGCGACGCACTGGGTCAGGTGCTGCTCGCGTCGCACCTGCTCGGCTCGGATCGCGCGGTCTCGAACTTCGGCGGCGGCAACACGTCGGCGAAGGGCCGGGCGTCCGACCATGTCGGCCGCGAGGTCGACGTCATGTGGGTCAAGGGCTCCGGCAGCGACCTCGCGACGATGGGCGAGCGCGACTTCACGCCGCTGCGCCTCGACGAGCTGCTGCCGCTGTTCGGGCGTTCCGAGATGAGCGACGAGGACATGGTCGCCCACCTCGCCCGCTGCCAGCTCGATCCCGGCTCCCCGCGCTCCTCGATCGAGACGCTGCTGCACGCGTTCGTGCCGGCGCCGCACGTGCAGCACACGCACCCGGACGGCATCAACGTGCTGGCCGGGACCGAGGACGGCGAGCGTCTGGTCGCCGAGTGCTTCGGCAGCGAGGCGGCGTGGATCCCCTACATCCGCCCGGGCTTCACGCTCGCGCGCCAGGTCGGCGCGGCCGTCCGCGAGAACCCGGAACTGCGCCTCGTCGTGCTCGCCAAGCACGGGCTGGTCGTCTGGGGGGACAGCGCCGAGGAGGCCTACCGCCGCACGATCGCGGTCATCAACCGGGCCGCGGAGTTCGTCAACGCCCGCACGAACGGGACGCCCCGCTTCGGCGGCCCGGCACCGGCCGCCGTGCCGCCGGCCGATCTCCTGCGCGGCGTGCTGCCGGCCCTGCGCGGGGCCGTCTCGAGCGAGCGGGCGAAGGTGCTCGTCGTCGACACGTCGCCGCGCGTGCAGGAGTTCGTCGGCTCGGCCGCGGCGGAGCGTCTGACGACCGTCGGCGCCGCCTGCCCGGACCACCTCGTCCACACCAAGCGCGTGCCGCTGTGGATCCCCTACGATCCGGCCGCCGACGGCCCGGACGAGCTCGCCCAGCGGATCCGCGAGCGCGCGGCCGCCTACCGCGACGAGTACCGCAGCTACGTCGAGCGCCACGCCGATGCGAGCACGGTGCCCGGCGATCCGGACGCACGCGTCGTCCTGATCCAGCACGTGGGTCTCGTCGGGGTCGGGACGACGACGAAGGCGGCGCGGCTGTCGCGCGACCTCTACCACCGCGCGATCGAGGTGATGGCCGGCGCCGAGGCGCTCGGCGGCTTCACGTCGCTGACCGAGGGTGAGAGCTTCGCGGTCGAGTACTGGCCGCTCGAGCTCTACAAGCTCTCGCTCGCGCCGCCGCCGGGCGAGCTGCAGGGCCAGGTCGCGCTCGTGACCGGCGCCGCCGGCGGGATCGGCCGCGCGGTGGTGGACGCGCTCGCCGACGCCGGCGCCTGCGTGGTCGGCTTCGACCTCGACGGCGCCGGCGCCGGCGCCGCGGTGGCGGCGCTCGGCGACCGCGGCGTCGGCGTCGGCGGCGACGTGACGTCCGAAGCGGCCGTGGAGTCCGCCTTCGCGGCCGCCGTCGAGGCGTTCGGCGGCGTCGACGTGGTGATCTCCAACGCCGGCGTTGCGTCGAGCGCCCCGATCGAGGAGACGACGCTGGACGAGTGGAATCGCAACCAGGCGGTCCTCGGCACGGGCTACTTCCTCGTGTCGCGGTCGGCGTTCGGCGTCCTGCGGGCCCAGGGCCGCGGCGGTTCGATCGTGTTCGTCGCGTCGAAGAACGCGCTGGTCGCCGGCAAGAACGCGGCGGCCTACTCGGCGGCGAAGGCCGCGGAGCTGCACCTCGCGCGCTGCCTGGCCGAGGAGGGCGGCGCGGCCGGGATCCGCGTCAATACGGTCAACCCCGACGCGGTCCTGCAGGGTTCGCGGATCTGGGGCTCGAGCTGGCGCGAGGAGCGCGCGGCGGCCTACGGGATCGACAGCGGAGAGCTCGAGGAGCACTACCGCAAGCGGACCACGCTGGGCGTCAACATCGTGCCCGAGGACGTTGCCGAGGCGGTGATGCACTTCGCCTCCCCGGCACGATCGGGTAAGAGCACCGGCAACGTGCTCAACGTCGATGGCGGCGTCCCGGCCGCGTACCCTCGGTGAACCGGAAACGGAGTACCCGGGGCGCGAAACGGCAGGGTCGGTGATGTTGCGGCCCCGCCGTCATGCCGTGAACAGCTCCGCTCGCGTGCGGTGGTCGGCCAGCGCACGCTCGTACTCGCCGAAGGTGCCGATGTGGTACCAGACCGCGTCGGACCGAAACGCGTGGACGAGCTCGCCGGCATCCAGCAGGCGCATGACGAGCTCAGGGAACTGGCACGGCCCCTCGGCGGGCAGCGCATCGAGCGCGCGGCGCTCGTAGACGTAGATGCCCATGCTGACGTCGTATGTCAGCTTCGGCTTCTCGCGGTAGCCGATGATCTCCCCGTCGACGCAATCGATCACGCCCAGCGAGATCTCGACCGTCTCGCGGTGCATGGCGATGGTCAGGGCCGCGCCGCTCGCCGCGTGGGCCTCCAAGAGCGCTCCGTAGTCCAGCGTGGTCAGGATGTCGCCGTTCATGACGATGAATCGCCCGTCCAGGTCGGGGATCCCCCGTAGCGCTCCCGCAGTCCCGAGCGGCTCCTCTTCCCAGTAGTAGTCCAGCTCCATCCCAGACGGCAGCGCCGCGGCCTGCGAGAAGTACGTCTGGATCAGACCGCCGAGAGGGCGGCCCAGACAGAGGGCAACCCGTCGCACTCCGCTCGCGGCCAGCCGTCGGATGATGTGCTCCAGGATCGGGCGATCCGCCACGGGGATGAGCGGCTTGGGCAGGACCATCTTGTAGGGCTGCAATCGAATCCCCTGTCCGCCCGCCAGGATCACCGCACGCGCAGCGCGAGCTGGAGTACCGGCGCCATCTGCCGTGCCCGCTGCGCCGTTCACCGGTCAAGACCTCCGGTGGGTCGGCCTAGCTCTGCATCGCTCATCGAGATTGACCGACAGGTGTCCGCGCCGGGCTGAAATCGGACCCTGCGCCGGTCGAAATATGACCCGGCGCGCGAAGCTTGATCCGTTCAAGGGCTCATCACGTTCGACGCCGGCGTTCGAGAGGCCGTGCCGGGCGAGTCAGCGCTCGTCTGCGCCGCGCTGCGGACGGACAACTCCATCGAAGTCTGTCGATGGAACGCCATTGCCGTGCCGGCGTCGGCTCCGTTGAGCCGCGGGCGGCGGCGCGGGGTCATCGTGCCCGTCGCGCGGTCGACCGCCACCGCTCGTTGTGCGACGGCGACCAGGATCGTGGACCACAGGATTCGCCCGTCGCGCGCCAGCGTGGGGGAGGCGGCGTACATGCGGTCGAGCCCGATCTTTTGCGGGAGGATCCTCTGGACGTAGTGCTCGACCGGGTCGCTCGGATCCAGCACGTCGCGCTCTTTGGCAAACGCGATCTGCGTCCACCCGGTCAACCCGGGGCGGACACGGAGGATCTCGGCATAGTCGCGCTCGTAGCGGGCGACGAAGCGCGGGTCCTCCGGACGAGGTCCCACGATGCTCATCTGACCGCGTACCACGTGCCAGAGCTGCGGCAGCTCGTCAAGGCGGCTGCAGCTGAGAACACGGCCCACACGCGTCAGCCGCGCGTCGCCGGCGAGCGTCAGAGCAGAGCCCGCGGCACCTGGATGCATCTTGCGGAACTTGAGCATCCTCAAGCGGCGTCCGCGGTAGCCCACCCGCTCGGCCCGATAGAACACCGGCCCAGGCGACTCGATCACGATCAAGAGCGCGATCACCACCATGATCGGCGCGAGCACGAGCAAGGCGACGAGTGCGATCGGTCCTTCGATCCCGCGCTTCAGCGCGTTTTGGACCGCGCGTGAGCGCGGCCTCCGTCCTGAGCGGCTGGCCACATGCGCCTTCCGTGTCGCTGCGGAAAGGGCGACGCTATCCGGCAACGGCTGTCGTGTGCAATGGGATGGTCGCGCGCAGGTAAGGACGCCGACCAGTCACGGCACGTTGCGATATCGGTTGTGGAACGGATCGTCGAAATCGCCGGCGTCGAGGGCGGCGATGATCTCGGCCACCCCGTCGGGAACGGTCATCGTCGTGTTGTAGGCGAGCTCGCGCGTGATCCTGGCGAAGGACACCTTGTAGTCGCGGGGATCGGTTGACGCGGGCATGTAGGACACGTGTCCGCGACGTATCTGCGACTCGATGATCTTGACGATGTCGACCTTGCGGTAGTTCTCCGTTGACCGGCCGACGTTGAAGACGCGGCCGGCAACGCGCTGCGGTGACGCGGAGAGCACGGCGTTGACGGCGCGCGCGGCGTCGCGGACGTGCACGTAGGGCCGCCACGAGAGCTCGTCGAAGACGTCGAGCTGGCGATCCGCCCACAGCTCGCGGGTGAACTCGTTGACGGTCAGGTCGAAGCGCATCCTCGGGGCGACGCCGTAGATGGTGGCGAACCTCAGGCACGTCGGGGCGGGAGCCGGCGCCGGCGGGGAGAGCAGCCAGCGTTCGATGGCGACCTTCTGTCGCGCGTAGACCGAGAGGGGCGCCAGGGCGCCGTCCTCGTCGCTGGGAAGCGACGGATCCCGCATCCGACCGTAGTTCGAGCACGTCGAGGCGAACACGATCCGCTCGACGCCCCGCAGGGTCGCGTCCTGGACGAGCGCCCTGGTGCCGTCGACGTTGATGCTCTGCGAGCCCTCCGGATCATGAGCGCACGCCGGGTCGCCGACGATGGCCGCCAGGTGGACCACCGCGTCGACGCCGTCGAGTGCTCGGCGCCGCGCCGCGGGGTCGCGGATGTCTCCCCGGATGACCTCCGCGCCCTCGACCTCCAATTCGCTCGCGAGCGCCAGCTGGCCGTGAAGCAGAACGTCGAGTACGCGCACGGACCGCCCGGCGCTCAGCAGCTCCTGCGCGACGGGCACGCCGAGGTAGCCGGCGCCGCCGGTGACCAGCGTGAGAGATCCGTGGTCCGCGCTCATCGGAAAGCCAGCGTCGACATTGGCGAAAGTGAGCCGCGGTGTCCAGCCGGCCCCGGCGTCACAACCGCTGGGGCGCCAGAAACCGGATTCCTGGTGACAACCGGGGTAGATCGCGGGTGCCGCCCGCGCTTATGCTGACCGTCGATGGCAGGCTCTCCCGGGCGGGTGTGCGCGGTGATCGAGCCCTAGGAGCCGCTCGCGACGGTGTCGATCACCGATTCGTACCACCGCTGCTCGGCGATGGTTGGAAGCGAGCTGTTGTGCCAGAGCAGCGTGAGCGTCCCGTCGTAGCGGCGGCACTGGCGCGCCATGTCTAGAACGGTCTGGGCGGCCGCATCGGGCGCCAGCTTCATGTACTCGAACAGCGTCCCGTCCATGACGATCAGCGGGCGCTCGCACAGCCGCAGCGCCCGTCGCTCGTGGACGTTGAACACCGGGAGCTCGTGCGACGTCCCGAGGCGGAAGCCGACCTGGTCGGCAAATCCCAGCGTGCTGTCGTACTGGAGGCCGGCCGCCTCCCAGTTCGACCACGTGCGCGGGTTCTCCCACAGCAGGTAGTGCTGCCGACCGCCCCAGCGTTCCTGGCTAACGCCTAGCTCGGCCAGCGCCGCGCGCAGGCGCTCGAACTCGTCCTGGGTCCGCCCGGGGTCGCGGTACGTCAGGAAGCCCGCGTGGAAGCCGATCTCATGGCCGCGCGCGTGAATCCGGGCCATGAGCGAGCGGATCCACGGGTCGTCGAGGCTGTACTTGCCGTCGAGCGCGCTCGAGGAGTGCTCCGTGGCCAGGAAGTAGAACGCGCTCGCGATGCCGCTGCGCTCGCTGACTGCCATGAGGAAGTCGAACGTGTTGTCGGGATCCAGCCGATAGTCACCCCGCGGGATGCGGATCCAGGAGCGCACGCGCTTGGCCATCAGCCGCGCATCGCCACGGCGCAACACGTCCGCTCCGAGGTCGCGCAGCAGGTCGGGGATGGTGCGGCCGATGAAGGACAGCGGTCGGTCGACGTCGTGCGTGAGCGCGACGCGGAACTGGCGCGGCCGGCGCTCCAGCCCCGGCCACTGCCGGTGCAGCGCGTGCCAGAGCACCTCGACGTATGCGTCCACGATCGGGAGCCGTAGGAAGCCCTCGCTGTGCGCGAGCGACGACGACGCGGGGAAGCGGCCGAAGGTGTCGCGGGTCTCGTCGACGAGCTCCTCGTAGCGTGAGACCATGAAGAACGCGCTGCCGAAGATGTCCACGCCGACGCGAACGGCGCTGTCCTCGTCCGCCAGCAGCGTTGCAGCGGGCGCGTCCGGTCCGTAGAGGATCGGCAGACGCTCATCGCCATCCGGTCCCATCCGCGTGCCTGACACGGGGCGCCACGCCGTCGGCCGCGCTGGGAGCGAGGCCGGCGCCAGCCAGCGGCGCGGCTCCATGCCGAACAGGACATCGGGCAGAACGACGAAGCCCAATGCCGTGTCGCCGTTGAGTGTGATCCGCACGTCGGGCCGCGGGCCGAGGCGGAGGTCCCAGTCGAGTCCCAGCCACTCGCCCAGCACCACGTCAAGGATGTATCGACGCTCCGGCAGGTATGTGGACGGAGCGTCGACCACCAATGTCATGCCCGGTGGAGCGCGCATGGCCACGCGCGTAAGCTACTAGCAGCATCTGGCACCGTGAACGCGTTCATGTTCGGTGGCGCGAGCGTCTCGGTAGTGGGCGTGCTCGCTGTGCCACCGGTCGCCTTGGCCGCTCCCGCCGTTACGCTCGCGCGCGTCAGTCTGGTGGTGAAGGACAAGCCCTCAGAAGCGCTCATGCGGCCCAAGGTTCATCGGGCTGGCCACCCTGCTGCTCCAACCTCGGACGACTAAAGCGAGTCCCTGCAGACGCTGCGATCCTCGATGCGCGGCCCGCGGCTACGGTACGGGCGATGAGAATGCGGTCGTTCCGGTCCAGGCGTCGCGACGCCGTGACGAACCCCGGCGTGCTCTTCCTGTTGCGCCTGCTGCTGGTGCTCCGCCGGGCCTCGGCCGTTCGGGCCCGACCCGCGCGAAGCGCTGCGCTACCTGGTGCGCGGCCGGGAGGTCACCAACCTCACGTACGGGCGCGCCAACGTCGACGAAATGATCGCGATGGTGGCCGGCGTGCTCGGGACCGGGCCGCAGGCGTTTGCGCCCTTCGTCCATGAGCTTGAGTCCGTGCGAGCGGCTCGTCGCGAAGGTCGCCAGGACCGCCAACCGGTCCCGACAGCCACGCTACGGCAAGCGGCAGCTCACGTATTGCATCGTTCGCGCCCGCAGGCCTCGCGTCGTCGTCGAGACTGGCACCTTCGACGGCCTTTTGGCACTGCTGTCATCGCGCGGACCTTGGAGCGGAACGCCGCCGAGGTCACCAGGGCCATGTGCATATGCTCGACATCAACTCTGAGGCCGGCTGGCTCATCGACGTCGGCGATAACCGGGTGGGCCGGCACGTCGGTGACTCAAAGGCGATTTGTCCGACGGCCTGCGGGACGGGGTTGACTTCTTCATCC
>DATHJG010000355.1:0-8249 GCA_035489875.1 Solirubrobacteraceae bacterium
GCCGCCGAAGCGAGCCCCACGGTCACCACCGGCTCCAACGTCGACAGGAGCGACGCCCCCGACGGCCCGACCCGCGCCAGGCCCGCGAAGAAGCAGAGGATCGCGCCGACCGTGCTGACCGCCGCGATCGCACCCAGCCACGCCCACCCCTCGCCGCCGAAGCCGAGCTCCGGGCCACCGCGCACCACCGACGCCAACGCGAACGTGCACGTCGCTCCCACGCAGACGAGCGCGGCGAGCGCGACCGGCGGCACGCCCGCGCCGACGCGGTCGCCGGTGAGGATGTAGATGGTGTACGCGACCGCGGCGCCGAAGCCCATCGCCGTGCCGAGCGCGTCGAGGCTCCCCGACGCCGCGCCGGCGAGCACGAGCGCGGTCCCTCCGGACGCGATCAGGAGCGCGGCCACGCGCCGCCTCGTGGCGCGCTCGCGGCCGAGCGCGACCGCGCCGATCAGCACCAGCGCCGGGTAGACGTAGAGGATCAGCGCGAGCAGGGACGCGTCCATCCGCTCCAGCGCGGCGAAGAACAGGCCCGACTGCGTCGCGTACCCGATCGCGCCCATGCCGAGCCCGGCGAGCACGGAGCGCCGCGGGAGCCCGCGCAGCGCGCCCGTCGCGCTCGCGACCGCCACCAGCAGCGCCGCCGCGAGCGCGAAGCGCACGAGCAGCAGGTCGCCGACCTCGACCCCCGCGTCGTACGCGAGCTTGCCGAAGATCGCCATCGCCCCGAACCCCGCGGCCGAGAGGAGGCAGAGCAAGGGTCCCACGCCACGCATCCTGCCAACGAGGACCGTTCACGTCCATCTCCCATTCGTGCATATAACCGTGTAGCTTCGGTGAACGATGATGGACCTCCGCCGCCTCAAGCTGCTGCGCGAGGTCGACGCGCGCGGCACCGTCCACGGCGCGGCCCGGGCGCTCGACTACACGCCCAGCGCGATCTCCCAGCAGCTCGCCGTGCTCGAGCGCGAGGCCGGCGCGAAGCTGCTCGAGCGCAGCGGGCGCAACGTGCGGCTGACCGACGCCGGGCGCGTGCTGGTGCGGCACGCCGCGACGCTGCTCGACGGCATGGAGGCCGCCGAGGCAGAGCTGGCGGGCCTCACCGCCGGCCGTCCCGCCGGCGTCGTGCGCGTGTCCGCGTTCCAGTCGGCGTTCCTGCGCATCGTCGCGCCGGCGGTGGCCGCGCTCGCGCAGAGCCATCCCGATGTGCGCGTGGAGGCGACCGAGACGGAGGTCGAGGAGGCCGTGCCCGCGCTGCGGCTGCGACAGCTCGACGCGGTGGTCGGCGACGAGTACGAGGGCCAGCCGCGCCCGCTCCACGCCGACCTCGCGCGCGAGCGGCTCATGCGCGAGGACGTGCGGCTCGTCATGCCGGCGACCCACCCGCTCGCGCGGCGCCGCAAGGTGCCGATGGCCCGGCTGGCCGACGCCGAGTGGGCCGCCTGCCAGCCCGGCACCGGGCACCGCGAGATGCAGATCCGCGCGTGCCGGCAGCTCGGCGGCTTCGAGCCCGACCTGCGCTACGCGTCAGACGACTTCCTGATCCTGCTCGAGCTCGTCCGCACGACCGGCGCGTGTGCGCTGCTGCCCGACCTCGTGCTCGGCTACGGCGCCCCGGGCGTCGCGATCCGCTCGCTCGCCGAGGGCACGATCGGCCGCGAGGTGTTCCTCCTCACGAGAGCGACCCGCACGCCGGCGGTCGACGCGGTCGCGGCTGCGCTCGAATCAGCGGCGCCCTGATCTCACGACTGCCGGCTCGTCCCCGTCTGCGGCGCGCCGACCACGTCGGCGACGCTGTCCTGCTCGGCGTCCGCGCGCATCGCGCGCTCAGCCGTCGCCATGTCGGCCAGCGCCCGCTTGTAGTCGTGCGGCATGACCTTGACGAAGCGCGGAAGCCAGGCGTCCCAGTCAGCCAACACGCGCGCCGCGACGGGCGACAACGTGCGCAGGTGGTGCTCCTCGACCAGCTCGTGCAGCTCGATCGCGTCGGCGGCGCCGATCTCGTCGAACCCGACCAGCTCCATGTTGCAGCGCGCCGCGAACGTCCCGTCGAGATCGAGCACGTACGCGATCCCGCCGCTCATGCCCGCCCCGAAGTTGCGCCCGGTCGGCCCCAGGACGACGATCCGCCCCCCGGTCATGTACTCGCATCCGTGGTCGCCGACGCCCTCGACCACCCCGCTCGCACCCGAGTTGCGCACGGCGAACCGCTCGCCCGCGAGCCCGCGGAAGAACGCGCGCCCGGCCGTCGCCCCGTACAGGACGGTGTTGCCGACGATCACGTTCTCCTCGGCCGCGAAGCCCGCCTCGTCCGGCGGCCGGACCGAGAGCACGCCGCCTGAGAGGCCCTTGCCGCAGTAGTCGTTCGCGTCGCCGACCAGCGACAGCTCGACGCCCGGCGCGAGCCACGCGCCGAACGACTGCCCGGCCGAGCCGCGGAGGCCGAACCGGATCGTCTCCGGCGGCAGCCCCGCCGCGCCGTGCACCTTCGCGACCCAGTGCGAGAGCAGGCCGCCCACGGTCCGGTTGACGTTGCGCACGGCGAACTCGCCCGTCACCGGCTTGCGATGGTCGATCGCGTCGCGCGCAGCCTCGATCAGGTCCCAGTCGAGCGCGCCGGGCAGCGGCGAGAGCTGCGGCCGCACGCGGCGGCGCGGCGCGTCCGGCGGCGCGTCCGGCGCCGCGAGCAGCAGCGAGAGGTCGATCCCGCGCGCCTTCCAGTGGTCGACGGCCGGCGCCGGCTGGAGCAGCTCGGTGTGGCCGATGAGATCCTCGTAGCGGCGCACGCCGAGCTTCGCCATCAGCTCGCGCGCCTCCTCGGCCACGTAGAACAGGTAGTTGACGATGTGCTCCGGCGTGCCCTCGAACCGGCGCCGCAGCTCGGGATCCTGCGTCGCGATCCCGACCGGGCAGGTGTTCAGATGGCAGGCCCGCATCATGATGCAGCCCGCCGCGATCAGCGGGGCGGTGGAGAAGCCCACCTCGTCGGCGCCGAGCAGCGCGGCGACGACCGCGTCGCGGCCGGTCTTCATCTGCCCGTCGGCCTGCACCCACACCCGCGAGCGCAGGTCGTTGAGCACGAGCGTCTGCTGCGTCTCGGCCAGGCCGATCTCCCATGGGATGCCCGCCGCCTGCAGCGAGGAGAGCGGCGAGGCGCCGGTGCCGCCCTCGTGGCCGGAGATCAGGATGTGGTCGGCGTTGGCCTTCGCCACGCCCGCCGCCACCGTGCCGACGCCGACCTCGGCCGCGAGCTTGACCGAGACGCGCGCGCCGGGGTTGGCGCAGCGCAGGTCGTAGATCAGCTGCTTGAGGTCCTCGATCGAGTAGATGTCGTGGTGCGGCGGCGGCGAGATCAGGCCGACGCCCGGCGTCGAAGCGCGGATCTTGCCGATGTAGCCGTCCACCTTGTGGCCGGGGAGCTGGCCGCCTTCGCCGGGCTTGGCGCCCTGCGCCATCTTGATCTGGATCTCGTCCGCGTTCGTGAGGTAGTGGATCGTCACGCCGAAGCGGCCGGACGCGACCTGCTTGATCGCCGAGCGGCGCGAGTCGCCGTTCAGGTCGGGCGTGTAGCGCGCCGCGTCCTCCCCGCCCTCGCCGGTGTTGGACTTCCCGCCCACCCGGTTCATCGCGATCGCGAGCGTTTCGTGCGCCTCGCGCGAGAGCGAGCCGAGCGACATCGCGCCGGTCGAGAAGCGCTTGACGATCTCGCGCGCGGGCTCGACGTCGTCGAGCGGGATGCCGCCGTCCGCGCGGAGCTTGAACCCGAGCAGCCCGCGCAGCGACGCGCGGCGGGCGGAGGACTCGTTCATCTCCGCCGCCCACTCGTCATACGCCTGCCGGCCGCCGTGCCGCACGGCGTGCTGGAGCTTGGCGATCGCGCCCGGGTTCCACTGGTGGTGCTCGCCGTCCCTGCGCCACGCGTAGACGCCCCCGACCGGCAGCAGCTCCTCGGCCTGCGGGTAGCCGCGCAGGTGGCGGGTGAGCGTCTCGCGCGCGAGCACGTCCATGCCGATGCCGCCGATCCGCGACGCGGTGCCCGTGAAGTGCCGCTCGACCAGGTCGGTCGCGAGGCCGATCGCCTCGAAGATCTGCGCGCCGTTGTAGGACTGGATCGTCGAGATGCCCATCTTCGACAGCGTCTTGAGCAGGCCCTTGCCGATCGCCTTGACGACGTTGCGCTCCGCCTGGTCCAACTCGCCGGGCGCGGCGACGTCGCCGAGCGACTCCAGCATCAGGTACGGGTTGATCGCCGACGCGCCGTAGCCGATCAGCGTCGCGAAGTGGTGCACCTCGCGCGGCTCGCCGGATTCGAGCACGAGCCCGGCCTGCAGGCGCGTGCCCTCGCGCACCAGGTGATGGTGCACGGAGGCGACCGCGAGCAGCGACGGGATCGCCGCGCGCGTCGGGCCGACGCCGCGATCCGACAGCACCAGGATGTTCGCGCCGTACGCGATCGCCTCGGCCGCCTGCTCGCAGATGCGGCGCACCGCCCACGTCATCCCCTCCGGCCCGTCCTCGACCGGCCAGGTGATCGGGATCGTGTGCGAGCGGAAGACCGAGGAGTCGACGCCGCGCAGGGCCTCGAGCTCCGCGTTGCGCAGGATCGGGTGCGGGATCACGAGCTGGTGCGCGTGGTCGGCGCCCTCGGTCAGCAGGTTCGCCTCCGACCCGACGCCGGTCCGGATCGACATCACGACCGACTCGCGGATCGAGTCGATCGGCGGGTTGGTGACCTGCGCGAAGAGCTGCTTGAAGTAGGAGAACAGCGACGGCGCCTGGTCCGACAGCACGGCGAGCGCGAGGTCGTTGCCCATCGAGCCGATCGGCTCCTCGCCCTTCGCCGCCATCGGCGCCAGCAGCACCCGCAGGTCCTCGTGCGTGTAGCCGAACGCGAGCTGGCGGGTGCGCAGCGGCTCGCGCGGCACGCGGCCCTGGCGCTGGGGCAGGTCGGCGAGCCGTACGACGCCCTTCTCGTACCACTCGCCGTACGGGCGGCGGGTCGCGACCCGCTCCTTGACCTCCTCGTCGGCCACGATCCGGCCCTCGGCGACGTCGACCATGAACAGCTTGCCCGGCTGCAGCCGTCCCTTGCGCAGCACGTTCTGCGCCGGCTCGTCGAGCACGCCCGCCTCGGACGCGAGCACCACCCAGCCGTCCTTGGTCTCCATCCAGCGACCGGGGCGCAGGCCGTTGCGGTCGAGCGTCGCGCCGATCACACGGCCGTCGGTGAAGCTGATCGCCGCGGGGCCGTCCCACGGCTCCATCACGCACGAGTGGAACGCGTAGAACGCGCGCAGGTGCTCGGGCAGGTCGTCGCGCTCCTCCCACGCCTCCGGCACCATCATCATCACCGCGTGCGGGAGGCTCCGGCCGGCCAGCACGAGCAGCTCGAGCACGTTGTCGAACGTGGCCGAGTCCGAGCCGCCGGGGCGCACGACCGGCAGGACCTTCTCCAGGTCGGCGCCGAACAGCTCGGACGCGAGCTGCGACTCGCGCGCGCGCATCCAGTTGACGTTCCCGCGCAGCGTGTTGATCTCGCCGTTGTGCGCGATGTAGCGGTACGGGTGCGCCAGCTCCCAGCTCGGGAACGTGTTGGTCGAGAAGCGCGAGTGGACCAGCGCGAGCGCGGTCTTCGTGCGCGGGTCCTGCAGGTCCGGGTAGTAGCCCAGGAGCTGCGGCGCCGTGAGCATGCCCTTGTAGACGATCGTGCGGCTGGAGAACGACGGGATCACGAGGTCCGGCCCGGCGGCCAGCTCGGCCACGCGGCGGATCACATAGAGCTTGCGCTCGAACGCGTCCTGGTCGCCCGCCAGCTCGGGCGCGGCGGCGACCACGAGCTGCTTGATGTAGGGCGCGAACCAGTTGGCGGTGATGCCGACGTAGTCCTTCTCGACCGGGATGTCGCGCCAGGTGACGACGCGCTGGCCCTCGGCCTCGACGGTCTCGGCGAGCAGCCGCTCCAGCTCCAGCCTGCGCTCCTCCTCCTGGGGGAGGAAGCAGACCGCGACGCCGTACTGCCCGGCGGGCGGGAGGTCGGCGCCGATCACCCCGCGCAGCAGCTCGTCGGGGAGCTGCAGCAGCATCCCCGCGCCGTCGCCCGTGTTGGGATCGGCGCCCGCAGCGCCGCGGTGCTCGAGGTTCTCGAGGGCGGTGATCGCCCGCTGGACCGTCTCGTGGCCGGGGTCGCCGCTCAGCCGCGCCACGAACGCGACGCCGCAGGCATCGTGCTCGTACTCGGGGTCGTACAGCCCGACCGGCTCGGTCGGCCGTTGGCGTGGCGGCAAGGGAGTGCTCCCGAAGGGCGCGGCGTGGGCACTTGAGGTCGGAAATTTAGCAGCGCTGTAGGGCCGTAGGGCTGTAGGAAGGTAGGGTCCGCGGCCATGCGGCCAGCGCGCGAGGTGACGGTGCTCGCCGCCGGCGGGACGATCGCGATGCGCGGCGACGGCGGCGCGGTGCCGCAGCTCGACGCCGCGGCGCTGGTCGCCTCGGTGCCGGCCCTGGCGGACGTGCCGGGCCTCCAGGCGGGCACGATCGGGACGTGGCCCGGGGTGCACGTGAGCGCCGCGGACGCGCTCGAGATCGCCCGCGCTGCAGCCGCCACGGCCGTCGGCGGGCGGGGCGTCGTCGTCACGCACGGCACCGACACGCTGGAGGAGACCGCGGTGCTGTGCGACCTCCTGCACGGCGCCGACGCGCCGATCGTGCTGACGGGCGCGATCCGGCCCGCGTCCGCGGCCGGCGCGGACGGCCCCGCGAACCTGCTCGACGCCGTGCACGCGGCCGGCCACCCCGCGACCGCCGGGCTCGGGGCGATCGTCGCGTTCGCGGGCGAGCTGCACGCCGCACGCGAGGTGCGCAAGGTCGACTCCGTGTCCCCGCGCGCGTTCGCCTCCCCGCGCACCGGTCCGCTCGGGCGCGTGAGCGAGGGGCGCGTGGAGGTCTGGTCGGCGCCCGTCCGGCGGCCGCCGCTGCCGGTCGCGCAGCTCGACGCGCGCGTCGAGATCGTCGCAGCCGGGCTCGGCAGCGACGGCGCGATGATCGAGGCCGCGCTCGCCGGCGGCGTCGACGGGCTCGTCGCCGTGCTGCTCGGCGCCGGCCACGCGCCGCCCCGGTTCCACGCCGCCTGTGCGGCCGCCGCCGCAGAGGTGCCGGTGGTCGCGTGCGTGCGTCCGGAATCGGGCCGCATCCTGCGGGCCACGTACGGCTTCGAGGGCGCCGAGCGCGACGTCCGCGCGGCGGGGCTGATCCTCGCTCCGGCCCTCTCCCCCGCGGCGGCGCGCGTGACGCTGATGGCCTGCCTGGGCGCCGGCTACAGCCGCGTCGCGACGGCGGCAGCCTTCGCACCCAGCGACCCCTGATCGCTACGGTGGGGCGCCATACGGGACGGGGAGCGCGGGTGCTCGGCCGTCGGGGAAGCGGGGGCTGCCAGCGGGGTCGCAGGGATGAGCGGCCGGCGGCCACCGCGCCAGACTGAGAGGTTCGCATGCACCGCATACCCAAGAAGGCAGGCCTCGGCCTGCTCGCCCTGTTGACGGTCGCGCTCGCGACCCTGACGGCGACCGCCGGCGCGGGTGACGGCAAGGCGCGCGAGTACGTCGTCGTGTACGAGCAGGGCGTCAGCGCCGCGCAGGGTCGCCAGGCCGTCGAGGCTGCAGGCGGCACGATCGTGTCCGACAACGCCGCGATCGGCGTCGCGACCGTGCGCTCCGACGACGGGAACTTCGCCGCCAACGCGGCCAAGCAGGACGGACTCGAAGGTGCGGCGCCGAACGAGGCGATCGGCCACGCGCCGCGCGATCAGCGGGCGCGCCGGCAGGACGTGGAGCGGATGCAGGCGGCGCGGGACGCGCTGCGTGGCCAGCAGGCGCAGAAGGCACCGCGGGCGACGAAGGGCCGCAACGGCGTCAAGCCGGAGCCGCTGGCGGGGCTGCAGTGGGACATGCAGATGATCGGCGCGACCGCCGATGGCTCGTATGCACGGCAGCAGGGCTCTCACGCGGTGCGGGTCGGCGTCATCGACACCGGCATCGACGCATCGCATCCGGACATCGCCCCGAACTTCGACCGCAAGCTCAGCCGCAACTTCACGATCGACGACCCGATCGTCGACGACCCCTGCGACGAGGATCCGGACGGCTACTGCCAGGACCCGGCGGACGTCGACGAGGGTGGACACGGCACGCACGTGGCCGGCACGATCGCCGGCGCGCTGAACGGGCTCGGCACCGCGGGCGTGGCGCCGAAGGTCG
>DATHJG010000356.1:0-2011 GCA_035489875.1 Solirubrobacteraceae bacterium
GTGCTTGACCTCGACGGCGCCGGCGGTGACGATCGCGGCCGCGGCGATGCCGGCGACCGCCTTCGATGCGAGCGCCCCGGCGCCGGCCTGGAGCGCGCCCGCGGCGCCGGCGCCGGCAGCGCCGGCCGCAGCCGCGCTCCCGCCCGCGGCGGCGGCGCCGCCCGTCCCGGCGGCCGCGCCGCCGGCGTGCGCGAGCAGCGCCTTCTTCAACAGCAGCAGCGGGCCGACGGGGAACACGGCGGCCAGCGCGCGGTTGGTCTGGCGCAGCTGCTTCTTGAACACCTGGCAGCGGTCGCACGTGCGCAGGTGGCGGCGGACCGGCGGGGTCGTGCGGCGCAGGCCCTCGGCGACCTCGCCGAGCTCGTCGCGCACCTCCTCGCAGGTGAGCTGGCGCGCCTCGGCCGCCTCGGCGAGGCCGACCCGGGCGCGCACGAGCAGCGACTTCACCGACGGGACCGTCGTCTCCATCGCCTCGGAGATCTGCTCGTAGGACAGCGCATCGATCTCGCGCAGCAGCAGGGCGGTGCGCTGGGTCTCCGGCAGATCCTGCACGTCGGACATCAGCTGCCGGAAGTCCTCGCGCTTGTGCACCTTGTCGGCCGTCGTCATGCCGTGCTCGGAGAAGTGCACGTCCATCGAGTCGACGCCGATCGCCTGCGCCTTGCGCAGGTGGTTGAGCGACCGGTTGCGCGCGATCCGGTACAGCCACGGCCGCACGTTGATCTCCCGGTCGTCGCCGAGGATCGCGTTGAACGCGGCGGCGAACACCTCCTGCAGCACGTCCTCGGCGTCCTCGCGGCTCGACAGCATGTGCCGGCAGAACGCGAGCAGGCGCGCTTGATAGCGGGCGACCAGCGCCTCGAACGCGTGCTGGTTGCCGCGCCGGACGAGCGTGATCAGCCGCTCGTCCGACTGCAGCCGCAGCAGCGGAGAGCGCGCGTGGCCGGCGACGCCGGCATGGGTGAGAGCCGAGACTTCCAAAGGGAAGGAGGGAGACGCTTCCGCCCGAGAGAACCCCGAGAGGGCGGAGAAGTTGCTCGCGTCAGGGTAGCCGGACCGCCCGCTTCGTGTCTTCCGGCTCCGGGCTCACGCCGCCGGACCGGTGGCGCCCCATGTTGCGCGACCGTCACCGCCGATCGGCAGCCGCGGCCCGAGGAAGCGCGGATCCGCGCCGGTGACGGCGTCAGCCACGACCTTCACGCGTGCGAGCGCCTCGCGCAGCCGCAGCCGGCCCATCACCAAGCCGTACGAGCGCCGGTCGGCGACGTACCCGGACGCGCGCAATCCGGCGCGGTGCGCGGCGTAGAGCGCGCGGGCCATGTGGAAGCGCTGGGTGACCACCACGACCGACTCGACGCCGAACACGCGCTTGGCGCGCTGCGCGCTGTCCCACGTGTCGAAGCCGGCGTGGTCGGTGAACAGGTCGCGGGCCGGGATCCCGCGTGCGAGCAGCTCGCGCCGCATCGTGCCGACCTCGTCGTAGGCCCAGCGCCCGTGGTCGCCGGAGAGCAGCAGCTTCTCGACCTTGCCCGCGCGGTAGAGGTCGGCCGCGGCGTCGATCCGGTCGGCGAGCATCGCGCTCGGCCGGCCGTCGGGCTTGACCTGCGCGCCGAGCACGAGCGCGGCTTGCGCGCGCGGCACCGCGGCGACGGACGCGACGGCCTTGCCGCGGGCGTCCAGCAGCACCAGCCCGTTGGCGGCGACGACGAGCAGGAGCGGGATCGCCGCGGCCAGCAGCACGATGCGCAGGCGTCGCACGCGCTCAGTCTTCCATACGATCTAGGGGTCCCTGCCCGGGTGGCGGAACTGGTTATACGCGGCTGGCTTAAACCCGGCTGTCCGAGAGGGCGTGTGGGTTCGACTCCCACCCCGGGCATCACCCCGAGCGGGCGAGCAGCTCCTCCAGGCGGTCGACGAACGCTGCCTGGGCCGGGTTGAGCTTCCCGCGCGCGGTGTCCAGGTCGAACCACTCCGCCCGGTCGATCTCGGGAAACGCCTGCACGCGGCCGCT
>DATHJG010000357.1:0-4810 GCA_035489875.1 Solirubrobacteraceae bacterium
GCCGATGATCACCGGGACGCTGGAGCCGAGGAACGTCAGCACCATGAGCACGAGCAGCAGGCCCGGGAACGCGAGCTGGGCGTCGGCGAGGCGCATGATCACGATGTCCCAGCGCCCGCCCTTGTAGCCGGCGATGAGCCCCAGCAGCGTGCCGACGGTCCCCGAGATGAGCACGACGCTCACGCCGATCAGCAGCGAGATGCGGGCGCCATAGATCAGCCGCGACAGCACGTCGCGGCCGAGCGAGTCCGTGCCGAGGAGGTGCGCCGTGGACCCGTCCGCCGCCCACGCCGGCGGCTGGAGGCGGTTGAACAGGTCGACGGTCGTCGCGGAGTCCGGAGCCACCAGCGGAGCGAAGACCGCCGCGATGATCAGCACCACGAGGAAGCAGGCGCCGAAGAACGCGGCCTTGTCCTGCCAGAGGGTCGTGAGGGTCGTGCGGGCGCGGCCCTTCTGCGCAGGCTTCGGAACGAGGACGACCGACGCCGCGTCGACGCTCACTTGAGCTCGATCCTCGGGTCGATCACCGTGTACAGGACGTCGGTGACGATGTTCAGGATCACGACGATCGTCGCGACCACGATCACGATCCCCTGGATCAGGATCAGGTCCTCGCGCTGGATCGCCTGGATCGCCAGGTAGCCGAGGCCGGGCCAGGCGAACACCGTCTCGACGATGACCGAATAGCCGGCCAGCGTGTAGGCCGCCTCCCAGCTCACGATCGTGGTGATCGGGACCAGCACGTTGCGCAGCGCGTGACGGGTCACCACGTACCTCGCGCTCAGGCCCTTGGCCCTGGCCGTGAGGATGTGCTGGGACGCGAGCTCGTCGATCATCGCCGTTCGCGTGATCTGCGCTATTCGCCCGAGGCTCGGCAGTCCCAGCGTCAACGCCGGGAGCACGATGTGGCTGATGCCGCCCATCCCCGACGTGGGGAACCAGCCCAGCGTCACCGCGAACACGAGGATCAGCATCGCGCCCAGCCAGAACTGCGGCAGCGACAGCCCCAGCAGGGCGAAGGTCGCGAGGCTCTGGTCGAGCTTGCTGCCCGGGCGCAGGGCCGCCCCGACGCCGAGCGGCACGCCGATGAGGACGGCGAACCCGATCGCCACCGCGGCGAGCAGGACCGTGTTGGGCAGGCGATCCCAGATGAGGCCGCTGACGGAGGTCTTCTGCCAGAAGGACTCGCCGAGGTCGAAGGTCACGAGATCGCCGACGTACGCGGCGAACTGCTCGGTCAGGGGCTTGTCCAGGCCGAGCGACCGCTTGAGGTTGACGTACTGCTCGGGCGTGGCGTCGAGCGGCAGCATCTGCCGGGCGGGATCCGAGAGGATCCGCGTCACGAGGAACACCGTGAGCGCCACCAGCACGATGACGAGCAGGCCGTAAGCGAGGCGGCGCGCGAGATAGCCGACCCACTTGCGGCGGAGGAGCTGCCTCCCGCGCTCGACCGCGGCCGTCCTCCGCAGAGCGACCGAGCTGCTCATGCCGGCTCTTCCAGCCGGTCCGGCGCCTCGACGAGATCCTTGATCGCGACGAGGAACCGCGCAGCCGTGATGCCGTCGAGCGCACGGTGGTCGAGGCCCAGCGTCAGCCGCGCGAGCTTGGACGCGCGGATCTCGCCGTCGGCCACCACCGGGGCGTCCCACGCCGCGCTGACGCCCAGGATTGCGATCTGCGGGGTGTTCGGCAGCGGCACGCCGCCGTAGATCGGCAGGTTGCCGATATTCGTGATCGTGAAGTGCCCGCCGGCGTAGAGGGCGGCGTCCTTGGCGCCCCCGCGAGCCGCCTGCACGGCATGATCGAGGTCGGCGGCGAGCTCCGCGAACGGCTTGCCGACCACCGCGCGCACGACCGGGACGACCAGGCCCCGATCGGACGCGACCGCCACGCCGACGCTGGGCGAGGCGGGCGTCCGGCGCGCCATCGTCTCGTAGTCCACCTCGGCGGCGACCTGCGGGTACTCGGCCAGCGCGTGCGCCGTCGCGGCGAGCACGATCGTGGTGAACGTCGCCCGCACGCCCTGCTCGCGCAGCCGCGCGACCGCGGCCATCGCGTCGACCACGTCGACGTGCGTGAACTCGGTGGCCACGGGCACCGCGGCGGTCCGCTCCATGCGGCGCGCCATCGCGCGGTCCACCGGGCTCAGAGGCACCCACTCGCCGGCCTGCGCGTCGGCCGGGGCAGTCATCAGCTCGCCTCCCCCTCCTCGTCGGCGGCCAGCTCGATCTCGAGCACGGGCTTCCCGACCTCGACGTAGTCGCCGACCTCGACGTGGATCTTCCGGACCGTCCCGGCCCACGGCGCGCTCAGCTCGACGGTGGACTTGTCGGTGTCGACCTCGACGATCGTGTCGAAGCGCTTCACCGCCTGGCCCTCGCTCACCAGGACCTCGACGACGCGCGCCTCCACGAGGCCCTCGCCGACGTCGGGGAGGTTGAACACCCGGACGTTCGCTTCCACCGTCATGCCGTGACCTCCCTGAGGGCGTTCGTGATGTCCTGCACGCTCGGGAGGTGCTCGTCTTCCTCGTGCGCCGGCGGATACGGGCGATTCGGCGACGTGAGCAGCCGCGGCGCGCACTTGAGCGAGCCGAACCCCTCCACCGCCAGCAGCGACACCACCTCCGAGGAGATCGAGCAGCGCCGGATCGACTCCGCGGCGACGACCACGCGGCCGGACCGCGCGGCCTGCTCGAGCAGCGTGCGGGTGTCGATCGGCGCGAGGCTGACGAGATCGAGGACGGCGACCTGGACCCCCTCGTCCGCCATCGTGTCGGCCGCCTGCAGCGCGATGTCGACCATCGGCCCGTACACCACGAGCAGCGCGTCGCCGCCGTCGCGCAGCAACCGCGCGCGGCCGGGATCGACCTCGGCGACCTCGTCCTCCGGCTCGACCCGGTAGCGCCGGTACAGGCGCTTGGGCTCCAGGAAGACGAACGGCTCGTCACTGCGGATCGCCGCCAGCAGCAGCGCGCGGGCGGTGTCGGGCGTCGATGCGGACACGACGCGCAGATCGGGCGAGTGGGCGAAGTACGTCTCCGGGCTCTCCGAGTGCAGCTCGGACGCGCGGATCCGCCCGCCCGTCGGCAGGCGGATGGTCATCGGCAGCAGCGCGCGGTCGTGCATGCGCAGCGGCATCCGGGCGACGTGCGTGCAGATCTGGTTGAGCGCCGGGAAGATGAACCCGTCGAACTGGATCTCGATGATGGGCCGGAACCCGTTGAGCGCCAGCCCGATGCCCGTGCCGACGAGGCCGGCCTCGGCGAGCGGCGAGTCGATGACGCGGTCGGCACCGTACTTGTCGTAGAGCCCGGCGGTGATGCGGAAGACCCCGCCGAGACGCCCGACGTCCTCGCCCATGACGAGCGCGCGGGGGTCCTCGTGGAGCGCCTGGTCGAGCGCCCGCTGGATGCCGTCGGCCATGGTCGAGCCGGTCCGGCTCCGCGTGGCTGCCTGGGTCGTCACGCCATGCCCCGTTCCTCGAGGAACTCGTCCGTCGCACGGTCGAGCTCCGCTTCGACGTCGCGCTCGATCTCGCCGCTGCGCTCCTGCACGTCCGGCCTGCGCTCGAGCTCGGACCGGAACCGTGCGACCGGGTCGCGCTCCGCCCATTCGGACAGATCCGCTTCCGAGCGGTAGCGGCGGGGGTCGTCCGACGTGGTGTGCCCGCCCATGCGGTACGTGACGGCCTCGACCAGCGTGGGGCCGTGGCCCGCGCGGGCGCGGACGAGCGCATCGCGAACGACCTCGCGCACCGCCAGGACGTCGTTGCCGTCGACGCGCGCGCCCGCGATGCCGTAGCCGGCCGCCCGGTGGTACAGCGCCTCGGCGCGCGTCTGCTGCGACGTCGGGAGCGAGATGGCGAAGCCGTTGTTCTCCAGCATGAAGACGACGGGCGCGCGGAACACGCCGGCGTAGTTCATCGCCTCGTGCACCTCGCCCTGCGAGGCGGCCCCGTCGCCGAAGAACACGACGGTCGCGGCGGACTCGCCGCGCAGCCGCGACGCCCAGGCCCAGCCGACGGCGTGCGCGACCTGGCTGCCGACCGGGATGCAGTACGGCGCGAAGCGGTGCTCGCGCCAGTCCCACGGGCAGAAGTCGCCGCCCGCGTAGAAGCGCAGCAGCTCGACGGTCGGGACGCCGCGCTCGAGCGCCACCGCCGGCTGGCGGTAGGACGGGAACACCATGTCGTCGTCCTCGAGGTCGATGACCGCGCCGATCTGCGCGGCCTCCTGGCCCCGTGCCTCGCCGTAGGAGTCGATGACACCCTGGCGCTGCAGCTTGAGCGCCAGCTCGTCGAACCGCCGTCCGCGGACCAGCGCCCGGAACATGGGCTCCCAGTCCGTCAGCGGGTCGGCGTCAGTGATCGTCACGTGGGCACCTTGCCTGATTGGTCTCTTCCATGGGGAGCCTCCTGGCCGTCTCGCCGCCGCAGGAGCAGCGAGAGCGTGCCCGACTGGGCGACGGTGCCGTCGTGCTTGAGCACATCGACCTCGTACTCGATCACACCGCTTTCGCCCCCGCTCGTCGGGCGCTTCGACGCGACGCGGTACGCGGCGCGGATCGTGTCGCCGACGAGGATCGGCGCTCGGAACCGCCAGTTCAGGCCGAGGAACGCGATGCCGGCGACGCGCGTGCCGAGGATCTCCGGCGCGTCGCGGCAGAGGAGGCCGGTCATCGCCGACGTGCCGAGCAGGCCCTGCGCGATGCGGCCGCCGAACGGACCCTCGGCGCGCGCCTGCTCGTCGTCGACGTGCATCGGGTTGAAGTCGCCCGACACGCCGGAGAAGTTGACGATGTCCGCGTCG
>DATHJG010000358.1:0-3339 GCA_035489875.1 Solirubrobacteraceae bacterium
CGGGGCGTTGGCGGCGGTTCCGCGGAACCGCCCGCGCGTCCGAGCGATTTGCACGTTGACGGCAATAGTTACCGTCAACGTGCAAATCACTCCGCCGATGTCGGCTTGACGGCAATAATCGCCGTCAAGCCGACAATCGCCCGCGCGGGTTGCACGTTGACCATCGCATAGATGTTCAACGTGCAAATCACCCGGCGAGACCGCCCCGACGAGCCCGTCGCCCACACCCGAACCCTTCCCGTCAATGCCGCAGTTGACGTTCCCGGCGCCTCATCCCGGCTGGCACGTCGGACACCAGTACGTGGTCCGCCCGCCAACCACCCCGCGCGCCATCGCGCCCCCACACCGCGGGCACACACCGCCCGGCCGCCGCTCCGCGATCACGTCTCCCGTGTGCGCCCCGCCGAGCCGGATCGCCGACCGCACCGCCGCCCGCAGCTCGCGCCGCAGCCGGTCGAGCTCCTCCGCGGAGAGCGAGCCCGCCACCCGGTGCGGCGCCAACCGCGCGCGCCACAGCCCTTCGTCCGCCAGCAGGTTGCCGATCCCCGCGACCACGCCCTGATCGAGCAGCCGCGCCTTGATCGGCGCCGTCCCGCGGCCGACGCGCGCGCGGAACTCGTCGCGGCCGACCTCCGCCGCGTCCGGCCCGACGTGGGAGAAGTCCGGCTCCAGCAGCGCGCGGCCGAGGCGGCGCTTGTCGTGGAGCGCCAGCCGGCCGCCGCCCGCGAAGTCGATCGAGAAGCGGTCCCAGCCGTTGGGCGCCGGCGGCGCGTCGACCTCGATCCGCCCGGACATGCCGAGGTGCAGCCCGAGCACGGGCCCGGTCGTCTCGACCCAGAGGAACTTCCCGCGCCGGTGCGATCGCAGCAGGCGCTGGCCGACGAGTGCGTCGGCGAGCTCGCCCGGAGCATGCGGACGGCAGACGTAGGTGTCGCGATCGTCGACCGCGACGATCTCGCGCCCGAGCACGCGATCGATCGCCTGCCGCGCTCGCTCGGCCTCGGGAAGCTCGGGCATGAGCCGCGCAGGCTACGACGCCACGAGGCGTCCGTCCGGCCGAGGCGTCCGCCCGGCCGAGGCCGCTGCCCTCGATGCGCAGTTCGAGCCGAGCCGGCGCCGGGCGGTCGAGCCGAGCCGGCGCCGCGAAGCGCGTCAGCTCGACGCGTTGGCGAGCATCCGATCGACGACGTCCGGCGCGAGCACGTGCTCGATCACCATGACGGCGGCGCCGATCACGCCCGCGCGGTCGTCGAGCGCGGAGCGGACGATGCGGAGCGAGCGGGTGCCGAGCGGGACCGCGCGCTGGTAGACGACCTCGCGCACGCCTGCGAGGAGGTGCTCGTCGGCGTGGGCGATGTCGCCCCCGATCACGATCACGCCCGGATTGAAGAAGTTGACCGACGCGGCGAGCACCTCGCCGAGCTCGCGGCCGGCCTGGCGCACGAGCTGCATCGCCTCCGGCCGTCCGTCGCGCACGTGGCGCACGACGTCGCGCGAGTTGTCGGCCTCGATCCCCTGTGCACGCAGGCGAGCCGCCATCGCGCCGCCGCCGGCCACGGCCTCGAGGCAGCCGCGGTTGCCGCAGCGGCAGATCTCCTCGTTGACGGGCACGTGGATGTGGCCGATGTCGCCCGCCGCGCCCTGCGCGCCGCGGTGGATCCGGCCGTCGGTGATGATCCCGCAGCCGATGCCGGTCGCGACCTTGACGAAAAGCAGGTGGTCGTACGCGCGCCAGGCCTTCCAGTGCTCGCCCAGCGCCATGATGTTCACGTCGTTGTCGACGAGCGTGGGCGCCCCGAAGTAGTCCGCCAGCCGGTCGCTGACGCGGTAGCCGTCCCAGCCGGGCATGATCGGCGGCGCGACCGGCGTGCCGGTCGCGAACTCGACAGGCCCCGGCACGCCGACGCCGATGCCGCGGACGTCAGCATGCGTACGTTCCACCCCGGCGAGCAGGTCGTCGAACGTCTTCTCCAGCCACGTGAGGACCGCTTCCGGCCCCTGCGCGATCGCGATCTCCTCCGCGCCCTCGACGAGCACCTCGCCGCCGAGGTCGGTGACCGCGAGGCGCGAGTGGGTCGCGCCGAGGTCGGCCGACAACACGACGCCCGCGTCGCGATTGAACGCGAACATCTGCGGCGGGCGTCCGCCCGTGGACACGCTCCCGCCCGCGGGAACGACCAGCCGCTGCGCGAGCAGCGCGTCCATCCGCTGCGCGACGGTGGACCGGGCGAGGCCGGTCAGCGCGACCAGCTCGGCCCGCGTGCTGGCCTGCCCGTCGCGAATCAGGCGCAGCAGCGCTCCCGCGCCGGGGGAGTTGCTGGAGATGGTGGGCTCGACGGTCATTCGTTGGCCACGGTAGCGACTTTCGTCAGGTATGGGCAAAAGTTTTCGATCAAATCTAATTGCGGTTCGGCTGGTTCAGGCAGCTGTCCCGAGGTCTTTTGCTTGACAGAGTGCAAAAGCCCCCGATACCTTGCGGCCCGATGGAGGAGAGGGAACGCGTCGCATCGCGCGACGATCACATTGCCACGCGCGGACCGACCGTAACATCGGTCAGCGATCCTACGCAACCCGGTGCAACGGATGGGACGGTGACCCGACCCCTGCGCGCCGGCGTCGCAGGCGCCGGGTTCATCGGCGCCGTCCACGCGCGCTCGGCCCGCCTGGCCGGCGCCACGCTCGCCGGCGTCGCCACCTCGTCACCCGAGCGCTCGCGCGAGGCCGCGGAGCGCCTCGGCGCCGCCCGGGCGTACGACACGCCCCAGGAGCTGGCGACCGCCGCCGACATCGACGTCCTCCACATCTGCACGCCGAACCACCTGCACGCCGAGCTCGCGACGCTCGCGCTCCAGCACGGCAAGCACGTGATCTGCGAGAAGCCGCTGGCGGTGAGCAGCGCCGAGGCCGAGGAGCTGATCGCCGCCGCGCACGCCGCCGGCCGCGTCGCGACCGTGCCGTTCGTCTACCGCTTCCACCCCGTGGTGCGCGAGGCGCGCGCGCGGATCCAGGACGGCTCGCTCGGCCCCGTGCACCTGATCCACGGCGGCTACCTGCAGGACTGGCTCGCGTCCGCCGAGGACGACAACTGGCGCATCGACGCCGATCTCGGCGGCCCCTCGCGTGCGTTCGCGGACATCTGCTCGCACTGGTGCGACCTGGTCGAGTTCATGACCGGCGACCGGATCGAGGCGGTCTGCGCGCAGACGTCGACGGTCTTCGCCGAGCGCGCCGACCGCGGCGCCGCGCGCGCGTTCGAGGCGGCGCGCGACGACGGCGGTATGCGCCGCGCCGTGACGACCGAGGACGCGGTCACGGCGCTCTTCCGCACCGCGGCCGGCG
>DATHJG010000359.1:0-3874 GCA_035489875.1 Solirubrobacteraceae bacterium
CAGACGCTCTTCGCCCACGCCTCCGCGGTCGTGCCGTAGTCGTCGCCCGGGCCGGCCGCGAGGACGTCGGCGGCGGTGAGGCAGCGCTTGAAGTCCGGCGGGGCGAGCCAATGCAGGTCCATCGTCTTGCGCGCCGGCATGCGGCCGAGCACCGGGCTGAGCCGGCGGGTCCGGCCGTCGCGCTCGAGCAGCACGCAGAGACCCATCAGGTGGACGGCGACCGACTGGGTCGCGCGGCGGCGCTCGACGCCCGGATGCTGCGCCGCGTAGGCGTCGACCACGAGCCGGCGCAGCCGCGTCCCCTCGCGGCGCGCGAACGGGTCGGCGGACAGCCGGCAGTAGAGCTGCCAGCACGCGGGCGAGGCGCCGACGTAGGCGTGGGTCGGGCCGGTGTGGACCGGCAGAGCGAGGCGGCAGCCGGGGCACGTCGTGCTGACCTGGAGCCGGTCGAGCACGGGCGCGACGAGGGCGACCCCCACGTCGCTCATCGACGCGTGGCTCCGCGCTTGGGCTGCGGTGCGCGCGCCGGGTTGCGCGCCCGCTCCTCGTCGGTCATCTGGCGCACGACGAGCGAGCCGGCGAGGATCTGCTTCTCGACCTCGTCGAGCTTCTGGCGGCGACGCTCGGCCTGGCGTTCCTGGGGCGTCTTCATGAGCTTCTCTCCTCGAGGGGTACGGCGAACGCGACAGGGCGGGGCAGGAGCGGGAGCGGGAGGACGGTGGGCCGCCTGATGCGCCAGACGCGGTCGGCGGCCGCCCACGTGGCGAACGCGAGCGCGCCGGCGGTCCCGGTGACGGTCAGCAGCACGCCCGCGGCCGCGGTGGCGGCGACGCCGTTGGCGCCGAGGATCAGCACGACGGCGGCGGCGCCGACGCTCGGGCCGAGCGGGAGTTGGCTGAGCGTCACCATGCAGATCAGCACGGCGATCGCGTCGAACAGCGACGCGTCGACGCCGACCGCGTGGAGCATCAGCCAGTTGCGCGCGATCTGCGCGGCGACCGCGATCAGCACGAACGCCAGCAGGCGGTTGCGGCCGCGGACGCTCCGCAGCACGGCGAGCCCGGACCAGAAGCCGCGCCGGTGCTTGCCGGCGAGCGCGCCGAGCCCGGTCGTGAGCAGCGCGGCGCCGCCGAACGCGAGCAGCGGCAGCCACCACGGCAGGCCGAGCGGCCCGACGAGCGTGAACGACGTGAGCACGGCGAGCAGCGCCTCGACCGTCACGATCGGCACCTCGGCGGTCACGAGCGCGCCGACGCGCGGCGCCTTGTCCGGCGCCGTGCGGCGCAGCAGCGCGATCCGCCCGGCGGCCCCGAGGTTCGTGTTGAGCAGGCTCCCCAGGTTGCCCACGGCCGACGCCCAGTACACCTGCCGGCGCGCCATCGTCCCGCCCGCGGCCCGCACGGACACGTTCCAGGCCTCGCAGCGCGACACGAGCGCGACGAGCTGGAGCGCCGCGGCGCCCAGCAGGACCGCGAGCGGCGCGGCTCCGAGCGCGGTGGAGAACGCCTCCCGATCCCCGGCCAGCGCCGCCGCGAGCACGGCGACGACGATCGCGGTACCGACCACCGACAGGACGAGGCTCCGGCGCGCCCGGGTGCCGCACGCGGACGGCGCGTCCGGTCGGCACGGCTGGAGGGGCACTGCCCGACTCCTCGCTGTCGCGATTTCGAGGATCAGGTGGCGTTACGCGCCCGATGCGGCCGACGGCAGCGGACATACGACGTCAAGAGCGCCCCAGGGACCATCCAGCTTACCACCGGCCCCCGGGCCCGACCGGCGGGCTATGCCTCTGAATAGGCGGGTTGCGCGTGCGCCGGCTCGGGCTCCCGGCCGCCCTGCGGGCGCAGGACGACCAGGCCGACGACGAACGCGAGCGCGAGCGCGAGGAGCCCGGCGCCGATCCCGAACGCCAGGTGGTAGCCGCCGGTCAGCCGGGAAGGCACAGCATGTAGAGCGCGAGCCAACGGGATCGGTCATCGGTTCCGGGGTGTGTGAGCTGTTCTGGTCGCAAACCCCTACGACGAACGAGACGACGCCGGATCGACATGTCTCAGTGCCGCGACGCGCGCACGGCATCGCGTGGTCGTATCGTCCGCTAGGTGATCGTCGATCGCGCGATCTACCGCAACGGCAAGCGCACACCCGCCCCGGACAGCCTGTCCGAGCTCAACTCCGCGTGCCGCAGCGGCGCCGGGATCGCGTGGATCGGGCTGTACCGCCCGGACGCGGACGAGTTCGCGAACCTCGCGCGCGAGTTCGACCTGCACGACCTCGCCGTGGAGGACGCCGTGCGGGCGCACCAGCGCCCGAAGCTCGAGCGCTACGGCGACACGCTCTTCCTCGTCCTGCGCCCCGCGCGCTACGTCGACGAGACCGAGACCGTCGAGTTCGGCGAGGTGCACGTCTTCGCCGGGCCGCAGTTCGTCATCACCGTGCGCCATGCCGAGGCGCCCGATCTGCACCTCGTGCGCGAGAAGCTCGAGGCGCGGCCCGAGCTGCTCAACCGCGGCCCGGTCGCGATCGTGCACGCGATCCTCGACCGCGTCGTCGACGACTACGGCCCGGTCGTCGCCGGGATCGAGAACGACATCGACGAGATCGAGGACGAGGTCTTCGGCGGCAGCCCGAACGTGTCGCGCCGCATCTACGAGCTCACGCGCGAGGTGATCGAGTTCCAGCGCGCGACCAAGCCGCTCGCCCCGATCCTCGCGGGCCTGATGAGCGCGCCGAACGTCGACGACGAGGAGCGCCGCTACCTGCGCGACGTGCAGGACCACGCGCTGCGCGTGCAGGAGCAGGCCGACAGCTTCCGCGAGCTGCTGCAGAACATCCTCAGCGTCAACCTGACGCTGGAGACGAAGGCGCTCAGCGAGACCGGCATGGCGCAGAACGAGGAGGTCAAGAAGATCTCGGCGTGGGCGGCGATCGTCTTCGCTCCCACGCTGGTCGGGACGATCTACGGCATGAACTTCGACCACATGCCGGAGCTCGAGTGGCTGCTCGGCTACCCGTTCGCGCTGGCGCTGATGGCCACCACGAGCCTGGCGCTCTACCTGTCGTTCAAGCACCGCAACTGGATCTGAGCCGTGCGCGGCGAGACGACGCCGTTCCGGATCGAGATCCCCGAGTCCGAGCTCCGCGATCTGCGCGCGCGGCTCCGGCGCACCCGCTGGCCGGAGCGCGAGACCGTCGACGACTGGTCGCAGGGCGTCCCGCTCGCGTACGTGCGGGAGCTGTGCGACTACTGGGCCGACGGGTACGACTGGCGCGCGACCGAGGCGCGCCTGAACGCGCTGCCCCAGTTCCGCACCGAGCTCGACGGGCTCGGGATCCACTTCCTGCACGTCCGCTCGCCGCACGCGGACGCCCTCCCGCTGGTCGTCACGCACGGCTGGCCCGGCTCGATCGTCGAGTTCCTGGACGTGATCGGTCCGCTCTCCGACCCCACCGCCCACGAGGGCGACGCGGCCGACGCGTTCCACATCGTCTGCCCATCGCTGCCCGGGTACGGCTTCAGCGACAAGCCGGCGGCGCCCGGCTGGGGCGTCGAGCGGATCGCCCGGGCGTGGGGCGAGCTGATGGCCCGGCTCGGCTACGAGCGCTACGGCGCGCAGGGCGGCGACTGGGGGACGAGCATCACGACCAGCATCGGCCAGCAGGACGCCGAGCACGTCGTCGGCATCCACCTCAACCCGCCGCTCGCGCCGCCGGACCCGGCCACGTTCGACGACCTCACCGACGCGGAGCGGGCGGCGCTCGACTCGCTCGAGCAGGCGCGCCGGTGGGAGTCCGGGTACTCCGAGGAGCAGGCGACCCGGCCGCAGACCGTGGGCTACGGGCTGACCGACTCGCCGGCCGCGCTGTGCGCCTGGAT
>DATHJG010000360.1:0-4471 GCA_035489875.1 Solirubrobacteraceae bacterium
GTTCAGCGCGCGAGCTGGCTGCGGGCCTTGTTGGCCTCGAGGTCCTGGTAGCGCGAGGTGCGGTTGGTCCGCTGCTCGGCGGTGTGGCGGTTGAGCGCGCGCATCCTGGCTGCCTTGTTGGCTTCGATGTCGAAGTAGCGAGTGGTTGCCGGATTGCTGGGCTCGGCGATGGAGCGGACCTGCGGAGCCGGCGGGTCGTCGGCGATGACGATGGTACCGCGCCTGCGGAGCTCGCTCGGTGACGCCGGCGCGGCGCTTGAGCGGGTGGCGTCGGGATATCGCCTCGCGGTCGAGGCCGCGGCGATCGACGCGCGGCGCTTCGAGACGCTCATCAATGCGGCGCAGTCGGCGCGCGCCGAGGGCGACGCGGCGGCGGCGCGGCGTCTGCTCGAGGGCGCGTTGGCGTTGTGGCGTGGGCCTGCGCTTGCCGACGTGGGGTTCGAGTCGTTCGCGCAGGCCGAGATCGCGCGGCTCGAGGAGCTGCGCCTCGTGGCGCTGGAGGAAGGCATCGATGTGCGTCTCTCGCAGCGAGAGCACGCGTTCGTTGTCGCTGAGCTTGAGCAGCTGTCAGCCGAGCATCCGTCGCGCGAGCGGCTGGTAGGCCTGCTCATGCTGGCGCTGTATCGCAGCGGTCGCCAGACCGACGCGCTGGCGGTCTACACACGAGGTCGGCGACGGCTGGACGAGGAGCTCGGACTCGAGCCCTCGAAGGAGCTGCAGCGCCTCCAAGAGTCGATCCTGCGCCATGACTCATCGCTCGACGCCCCTGAGCATGACCGATCGCAGCCGCCCCAGGGCGTCGTGACAATGCTGTTCACGGACATCGAGGGGTCGACCCGGCTTGTGCGAGCGGCCGGCTCGCTATGGCCGCAGGTACTGGCCGAACACCACGCGCTGGTGTTGGACGCCGTCGAGCAGGCGGGCGGCCACGTCGACGTGGCGGAGGGCGACGCGTTCTTCACCTACTTCGTCGACCCGAGCGCCGCGGTCGAGGCCGCGATCTCCGGCCAGCATGCACTGCGCCGTCACGCGTGGCCCGAGCCGGTCGGCGAGCTGCGCGTGCGGATGGGCATCCACACGGGCCTCGTCCGTCGCGCTGCGACGGGCTACAGCGGGCTCAACGTGCATCTGGCGGCGCGCGTGATGGCTGCCGGACACGGTGGGCAGGTCGTTGTGTCCGCCGCGACGCGCGCGGTACTCGATGGGCGGTTCGAGCTGGCCAGTCTGGGCGAGCACCGGCTCAAGGACTTCCCAGCGCCCGAGCGACTCTGGTTGCTGCTACACGACGATCGCCATCCCGGCGACTTCCTGCCGTTGCGAACCCAGCCGGTGCGGCCGACGAACCTCGCGGCCGACCCGCGCCGGCTTGTCGGCCGCGAGGCGGAGCTCGAGTCGCTGTCGGACATGCTGACCGGTGCCGAGCGGCTGGTCACGATCCTCGGTCTCGGCGGCATCGGAAAGACGCGGTTGGCCGTCGCGGCGGCGGAGGACCTCCTCTCGGCCTTCGCGGGGGGCGTCTGGCTGGTTCCCCTAGCGGGGATTCGGGATCCCGTGGATCTGATCCCGGCGATCGCCACGGCGCTCGAAGTCGCCGATGCGAGCGAACTGTCGCTCGACGACGCCGTCGCTATGCGCCTACGCGCCGGTCGGACGCTGCTCGTGCTCGACAACTTCGAGCAGCTCGTGGACGGCGCCCCAGCCGTCGCCGCACTGCTCGAGCGGGCACCGGGTACGCGCGTGCTGGTGACGAGCCAGCTGCCGCTGCGGATCGCCCACGAGCGCCTGCTGCGACTGGCACCGCTGAGTGCGGATGCCGCCGTGACGCTGTTCGACGAGCGCGCGCGGGCGGCTGCACCGGGATTCGACCTCAGCGAGCACGGTCCGGCGATCGAGGCGATCTGCGCCCGCGTCGACCGCATGCCGCTCGCGATCGAGTTGGCCGCCGCGCGCGTGCCGGCGATCGCGCCGAGCGAGCTATCCGCCCGCCTGGACCGGTCGCTCGGCGTGCTGGTCCGCGGACCGCGCGACCTGCCCGAGCGGCATCGCACCCTGCGCGCCGCACTGGAGTGGACTCATGATCTTCTCGCTCCAGACGAACGAACCCTGCTGGCGCGGCTCGCCGCATTCGCCGGCCCGGCGCCGCTCGACGCCGTCGAAGCCGTCGCGGAGGTCAGGGGCAGCCGGGGGCCCATCGACGCGCTCGAGAGCCTCAGCGGCCTCATCGACGCCTGCCTCGTGCAGCGCGTCGACAGCCGCGAGCACGGCGCTCGCAACACGGTGCCTCAAGCCGTTCGCGACTTCGCCGCCGAGCAGCTCACGGCTTCCGGGGAGGAGCACTCGGTCCGCTGCGCACACGCGCACCACATCGCGTCGGTCAGCGAGGCCTTCCGGGGTCTGGGGACGCCCGACCCGGTACGCGCGCGGGTGTTCGCGCTCGAGGCCGAGTACCGGGTCGCACTGGACTGGACGCGGGCGCATGCGCCTGACCTGCATTCGCGCGTAGCCGCGGCGCTCGGCATGGTGCTGTTCAACGCCGGGCGCGCGCGCGAGGCGCACAGCGAGCTCGGCCTCGTCATTGAACGTTCGGGGATCACAGGAGCCGCCGGGGGATGGGCTGCGGTGGTCCGGGCGTACGCCGCCGTGGCGCTCGGGTTCCCGGAGGGCGAGCCCCTGATCACTCCTGGCCTGGCCGCGCTGCGGTCCACGGGCGACGTGGCGCTGCTCGAGCTGGGACTGCGAAAGGCCGGACTCTGTTACGTGTTTGCCGGCGATCCGGAGCGGGCCCTCGGATACGCAACCGAGGCGCTCGCTCTCGCGCGCCGCCGATCGCACCTCGGCGACCTGACGATCGAGCTGCTCTTCCAAGCACAGACGCTCGTCCAGCTGGGACGCCTCGACGAAGCCGAGCGCCTGATCGACGAAGCGGCGCCGCTGGTCCCCCGGGTCGGTGACAGCATGCTGAGCGTCAGCTCATTTGCCGGCGACATCGCGGTCGAGCGCCAGGACTGGGCGCTCGCCGCACGCTCCTACGCCGCGGCCGCGCTGACCCAAGGCCGGGACACGGGCGTACTGGCCATGCAGCTGCGCTTGACCGCGATCGCGCTCGCCCAGCTCGGCGCCGACGAGGACGCGCTGGAGCTCGAAGCCAGCGCGAGCAGGATGGCCGCGGCAATCGGGGAAGCGGGGAGCGACCCGATCACCGCCAAGCACGCGCGAGCGCTGGACGCGGCACGCAAACGTGTGGGGCCCGACCGCGCCGCAGCCGCCGCCCGCCGCGGACGCGAGCTTCCGGAGTCCGACAGCGCCGCTCGCGCGGTCGAGATCGTGCAGGCGGCCTGCGCCCGCTCCCCCGCCTAGCTGCCGCCACCGCCTCCGCCAAGCCTGATTCGGGCAACGCGTGAAACCTGGCCGGTTCGCAGCAGTCGAGTTCACGGTTCGTGGCGCTCTCGCTTTGGTATGGATTCGAGCGCGTTCCCCTCAGAGAGGGGAGCCGCAAACGCTCGCTGCGGACGAGCCGCAGCTGTCTGCTCCGGAGCTCGACGCGCACCTCCTTTTCGCGCAATCCGGAAGCGATCGGACGGCTGGCCATGACGATCGCACCTTCGGCTGGCCATGATGCTCGCACTTCGTCCCAAGCGGGCATGTTGTGGCTCGGTCGCGGACACGCTCCAGCGAAACCGCTAGCTGCCGGTGCTCGCGTCCGAGTCAGCCGCGGAGGTCGTGCGATCGGGCGTCGCCGGCCTTGCTTTGTGTTCGGGATATCGACTAGTGTCGCTACGCGCCGATAAACGGTGCGGCAGGGCTACCAAGGAAGGTCATGCCCACCATGGCACCCCACTCCCGGAAGGGGATAACAGTGCGGAAGTTGCGGATCGTGCTGTGCATGTTCGCGCCCGCCTGTTTGCTGGGGGCGCTGGTTCCGGCGTCCGCGCCGGCAGCGAGCGACATATACCTCCAGGCTGACGGGCTGCTGGGGGAGTCCCAGGCCGATAACTACAGGGATGCGATCGAAGTGGCGGCGTTCAGTTGGGGGGCGTCGAGCGCCGCCGGCGGCGCGGGCGCGACTACGACCGCGAAGCCGAACTTCCAGGACATCAACATCTCGAAGTACGTCGACCGCAGCAGTCCGACGCTGTTGACCAATCTCACGACCGGCAAGGTGATCGCGCGGGCGAAGCTGACGTTCGTCAAGACGGGCGCGAATCCGGCGCCCTTCCTCCGATTCTGCTTCACCGGCGTACGAGTGACGGGCGTGCAGGTCAGCGGTTCGGACGGGGAGGACCGGCCGAACGAGAGTGTCTCGTTCTCGTACTCGACGGTCGTCGAGGCCTACCAGAGACAGAACGCGGACGGCAGCCTCGCTCCCGCCGTGTTCGGCGGCTGGGACCTGATCAACAAGCTGCAGTACGGCGACCCGAACTGCTGAGCCCCGGCAACCCCAGCAGCCCGAGCGGCGCAAGCTGCTCCAGCC
>DATHJG010000361.1:0-2618 GCA_035489875.1 Solirubrobacteraceae bacterium
CCGTCCCGCGCGCGGGTCGTAGGGGCTCGCGGGATCACGCTCGCAGACCATGTCGAGGTGCCCCTGGAGGATCACCGTCGCCGCTCCCTCCCGCCCGTGCGTGGCCGGCACGGCCACGACGAGGTTCCCGGCCGCGTCGCGCCGCGTCGCGTAGCCGCGCGCGTCCGCCCACGCGCTCACGTGGGCGACGGCCTGCTCCTCCTCGTAGGAGGCGCGCGGGATCGTGGTGAGCGCCTGGAAGTGGCGCCAGAACGGAGCGGGCTCGAGGCCGGCGAACGAGTCAGTCACGCCGGCCATGATGGCGTGCCGCCCAGCGCCCGCGACACCTCGCCGGCCGCGCGGAGCAGCGCGGGCAGCACCGCGCGCCGCCGCTCGGCCGTCAGCCGCCCGCCCGGCCCCTGGAGGCCGAGGATCGCCACGAGCGCCCCGCCGCGCTCGACGACCGGCGCGGCGAGCGCGTTCAGGTCCGGCTCGCGCTCGCCCTCCGCCTCGGCCCAGCCCTGCTCGCGCACCAGCGCCAGCTCCGCGGCCAGCCGCGCCGGATCCGTGATCGTCCGCTCGGTGTACGCGACGAGCGCGCCCGGCTCCGCCCCCGTGAACGCCAGCAGCACCTTCCCCGCCGCCGTCGCGTGGCCGATGCTCGGGCGGCCGACACGCGCCAGGCTCACGACGCTCGACTGGCCGGCGACGAAGTCGACCGTGACCGCCTCGTCGCCGCCCGGCACCGACAGCGTCGCGGTCTCCCCCGTCTCCTCGACCAGCGAGCGCAGCTGCGGCCGCGCGAGGTCGCGCACGTCGAGCCGGGAGAGCACGCGGTCGGCCAGCGCGACGAGGTGCAGCCCGAGCCGGTACGGCCCGCCCGGCTCGCGCTCCACGAGCCCGCCGCGCTCGAGCGTGGCGAGCAGCCGCGACGCGCTGCTGGGGTTCACGCCGATCCGCCGCGCCAGCGCGTTGACGCCGGCAGGCCCCTCGGCCAGGGCGTCGAGCAGCGCGACCGCGCGGGCGACGGAGCCGACCGTCCGGCCGCTGTCGTCGCTCATGGCGCGAGAGGCTACGACACGAGCTCGAGCACCGGACGGCGCTCGGCGTGGGTCGCGCCGACGTCGCGCAGCAGCTCGATCATCGCCGCAGTCGCCGGCGAGCGGTAGCCCTTCAGCGCGGTCGCGTGGATCTGCCGGACCGGCGTGTCGCGACCCAGCGGGCGGACGACGATGTCGTCGCGGACCGTCCGCAGCCCCAGCTCGGCGATCAGCGAGACGCCCACGCCCGCGGCGACGAAGCCCTGCACCGCGCTGTAGTCGTCGGTCTCGAACGCGATCCGCGGATCGAACCCGAACCGCATGCACGCCTGGCTGATCATCCGGTTGCACTCGCAATCCGGCGCGCCGCCGATCCACGGCTCGTTCGCGAGGTCGGCCAGCCGGACGCCGCGCTTCCGCGCCAGCGGATGGGTCTGGGAGAGGACGAGGTACATCGGGTCCTCGAGCAGATGGTGGTGGGTCACGCCCTCGCCCTCGCGGTCCTCGGGCTTGCCGCCGCCGAACGTGATCGCGAGGTCGATGTCGCCCGCGCGCAGGGCGGCGACGGACTCCTCCGGCTCGAGCAGCCCGAGCGAGAGCTCGACCGCCGGGTACGTCTGGGTGAACTGCGCGATCGCGATCGGCATGATCGTCGCGGCGGCCGACTCGAACGCGGCCATCCGCAGCCGCCCGCCCCGCAGCCCGGCGATCGCCTCGAGCTCGGCCTCCGCCTCGGCGAGCTTGGCCAGGATGCCCTCGGCGTGGCGCACGACGGCCTCACCGGCGTCCGTCAGCCGCACCCCGCGCGCGCTGCGCTCGACGAGCACCGCGCCGGCCTCCCGCTCGAGCGCGGCGATCTGCTGGGAGACGGCGGACTGCGTGAACGAGAGCGAGTCGGCGGCGGCGGAGAACGATCCCTTCAGGGCGACCTCGCGCAGCACGCGCATGCGGCGGACGTCGAGCATCAGCACGACTTATACCAGCTCCCGACAACGTTCATTTGTGCTGATGGCTCTGCTCGCCCACACTTGGTCGCACCCCAATCCCCAGGAGCGCCCCAATGCCCCAGCACGCCGTCATCGATCCAACCGTCGTCATCCGAGCCGCCCGCGGCTCAGACGGACGCGTCCTCGAGGACCTTGCCCGCCTGGACTCGCAGCGCCCGCTCACCGGCGACGTCCTGGTCGCCGAGCAGGACGGCGTCGTCGTCGCCGCCCTCGCCGGCGACCGCACGATCGCCGACCCGTTCCGCCCCACCGCCGACCTCGTCGCGCTCCTCTGGCTGCGCGCCGGGCGCACGTCGCGCGCCGGCGGGAGCCGCTCCCGCGTGCGCGTGTCCCGCCTGCGCACGGCCTGAGCTACGGCAGGAGCGCGAAGACCCGCGCGGGCGTGCCCGAGGCGCCCGGGAGCCGCAGCGCTCCGACGACCAGCGTCGCGCCGGTGGCCGGCACCGCGTCGAGGCCGATCAGCCCCTCGATGTGGAAGAGGCCGGCCGGCAGCGTGATGTGGTGGACCGGGAAGTCGGTCGCCTCGCCGGCATCGACGCTGAGCGTGTCGACCCCCAATGCGGCCGCTCCGCGCTCGACCAGCAGCGCCGCG
>DATHJG010000362.1:0-2490 GCA_035489875.1 Solirubrobacteraceae bacterium
GCCGATGTCGAGCCCGAAGGCCGTGTTCTCCCGCTGCGCGCGCCCGAGTCCCGTCGTCAGATCCTTGTCGCCGCGCTCGTACGCCAGATTCAGCGCGCCACCGGCGCGGTCAAGCTCGCCGTAGCCGCGCCCCTCGGACCGCAGGATGCCGGCCAGCGTCGTCGCCTTGTCCTCCCCGAGTCGCCCCTCGGCCAGCGCCGACGCCTCCCCGAAGCGCTTGAAGCCGGTGTCGATCGGCGCCTTCTCCCACGCCTGATTCTCGGCGCGCTTGCGCTGCGCCTGCGCGCTCGCCCCACCCGACGAGAGGCCGGCGGCGTTGATCGACTGCTTCTGCTGCGAGCCCAAGATGTCGAAGTTGCGCTGGAGCTGGGAGAGGTTGCGGGTGTAGTCCTCACCGGTCTGCGTGCGCTCGGTGAGTAGATCAGTGAGAGAGCGACCGAATGAGGTCTCGACGCCCTGGCGCTCGGTCGCGATGTCCTCACCGAACTCCGTGCGCTGGCGCGCGATGTCCTGAGTGCCCAGAACGAAGTCCGTCAGGTTGCGCCCTCGGGTCTGCTCGGTGTCGAGCACGAAGTCACCGAGCCCACGGCCCGCCGCGCGCTCCTGCGCGTCAAGCGCCGGGTCATAGGTACCCGGCGGCGGGCGCATGATGGTCGTCTGAGTCGGCGCCTTCATGCCGCCGGGGATCCCGGCCGTGGTCTTGCCGGCGGTGCCGACCTTCTTTTTCTTGGCAGCCATCGCTCACCCCCTCACTTCGCGGCCCATCCGGCCGTGCCGGCGCCGGCTTCCTTGACGTAGAGCGTCGAGCCCGCCCCGCCGTCCAGGCGCGAGTACAGGTCTCCGACCTTGCCGGCGACGACGCCGTTCGGGTCGCCGTTGCCAGCCCTGTGCGCCGTGCCGCTCTGCAACTGGCGGATCAGAGTCTCGTTGCGCCGGTTGCGCTCCTGTAGCTCGGAGATCAGCGGGTAGCCGGGCTGAGTCATCGCCGATGTGTCGCCGGTCGCACGCCGAACTCCAGGCGATGAATCACGAGCCGCTCGACCGCGTCTTCACATCGCAGCCAGGCGCGGACGAAGCGCGTGCGATCGGCTCGCGGAAGGTTCCAGTTGACCGGGTCGACGCCAGCGGACTCAAACGCCTGGTCGACGAGCCCCTGCCACCAGCGGTCGGGGTCGTCGTCGGTGGTGACTGCTGAGGTGTCGCCGCCTCGGAAGACCGTCTCGTAGGAAGGGTAGGTGGCGAGCATGGCCGCGTAGTCGGCTGAGGTCTCGAGCAGCGACTCATAGGTCTGTGTCGCCAAGCCCGTCGAATAGGCGGCCTTGATCGTGCCGGCGCCGCGCAGCGTGTAGTACAAGCGCAGTCGCTTGGTGTGGCTCGGCTCACCGCGCCCTGTCTGATAGTCGCGCGTCTGTAGCTCAAAGGCGTGCGTGCCGAGCGCATCGGAGGCGTTCAGATCTGACGGGTTGAAGATGTCAGTCAGATCACACAGCCGACCGTCGGCGTTGCCGCCGATCAGCTTGGGCGCGGCGCCGAGTAGTGACACATCGAAGACCAGGTTTGACCCGGCGTGCCCGTCGAACGTCGACCAGGGGAAGTACAGCACGCGGCCCTGTACCGGCCGGTTCAGACGGCAGACGAGCGTGCCGGTGACCGCCGTGCCGGCGGGGTTGAGCATCGGCAGGAATAGGTGGTTGCGAAAGACCTTCGCGCCGCCGGGCTTGTCACCCCGACGGACGAAGTCCAGATACAGCGGACTGATCGACTCTGACAGTGCAATCACCGGCGCGGCCGGGTCGACGAGCAGGATCCGATCAGTGCAGGGCGCGACGATCTTGCCCTCCCACTCACTGAGGCCCGACTCGTGCAGTAGAGACAGCTCGGGCGCGAGACGTTGCAGTGTCTGCTGCGGGTTGCCGGCCTCGTCGGTCAGATCGAACGCCATATTGGTGACTGCCCACAGCCCGTAGTTGGTGAACGCGAGCAGTGTGTCGCGCACGGAGACCATGCCGCGCACCTGAACGCCGTCGGGCAGCTCGTGAAAGTCGTCGATCACGAAGTTCGTCGGATCCCCCGCGACCGAGAACGCGATCCGGTTGCCGTTGGCGACCACGAGCCGATCGGCGATCGCGGCGACGTGCTCGGCCGGTGTGAAGCCCGCGAGCGCCACGCCGCCGTCCCAGCTCTTGCCGATCGGCAGCCACAGTCGCTCGCCGACGATCGCGGGGAGGCACGGCCGTGCGACGCCAGTCGGGTCGATCTCTGTCAGCACCCCGGCGGCGTAGGAGTAGGTCTTGGTCGCCGTGGCGACGAGCGTGCGTGGCTGGTCGTTCAGATACCCCGACCAGACGAACGTGATCGGACCGTCGGCGACGTTCGATGCGTAGAAGTCGCCGCCGCGCCGGTAGACGTCGCCGTCGTCGTCGAACAGGCCGTTCAGTGCGCCGATCACGCCGACGCCGGGCTCAGAACCGCGCGCGCTGGAGCGCAGGA
>DATHJG010000363.1:0-2126 GCA_035489875.1 Solirubrobacteraceae bacterium
GGTCTTGACGGTGGCCTCGGACAGCACGAGCTCGTCGGCGATCTCCGCGTTGGAGAGGCCGCGCGCGACGGCGATCAGCACCTCGCGCTCGCGGGGCGTGAGCGAGCGCAGCCCCGGAGCGTCGGCGCCGGTCTCGGCGACCGGTAGCTGATGGGCGATCGTCGCCAGCAGGCGCCGCGTGGTGCTCGGCGCGACGACGGCGTCCCCGCTGGCCACGGCGCGGATCGCGGACAGGAGATCGGCGGTCGGCGCATCCTTGAGCAGGAAGCCGCTGGCGCCGGCGCGCAGCGCTGCGTGCGCGTACTCGTCGAGGTCGAACGTGGTGAGGATGATGATGTGCGAGCGGCTGCCCCCGTCCACGAGCGCACGCGCGGCCTGGACGCCGTCCATGCCCGGCATGCGGACGTCCATCAGCACGACGTCCGGCTCGAGCTGGCGGGTCAGCGCCACCGCTTCGGCGCCGTCGCTCGCCTCGCCGACCACCTCCATGCCGTCCTGGGCCTCGAGCACCATGCGAAACCCCATCCGCAGCAGCTCCTGGTCGTCGACGAGCAGGATCCGGATGGTCACGCCGACAGCCTCGCCGGCTCGAGCGGCAGGACGAGGTGGACTCGCCAGCCGCCCTCCGGCGCGGGGCCGGCGTCGAGCTCGCCGTCGTAGACCGCCGCTCGCTCGCGCATCCCGCGCAGGCCCGCGGCGCCGTCGGCCCGTGCGCGGGGTCGCGGCTTGCCGGTGTCGAGCACCTCGACCTCGAGCACGTCGTGGCCGTGGAGCATCCGCACCTGGGCTTCCGCCCCGGGGCCGGCGTGCTTGAGCGTGTTGGTCAGGGCTTCCTGCACGATGCGGAAGACGGCGAGCTCGAGGCCCGCCGGCAGTGGCCTGGACGGACCGCCGGTCACCTCGTAGCTCACCGGCACGCCGGCGCTGCGGACGTCCTGCAGCAGCTCGTCGAGCTGCGCCAGGCCCGGCTGCGGGGCGAACTGGGCCTCGCGGTCGCCGTCGCGCAGCACGCCGAGCAGCCGGCGCAGCTCCCCGAGCGCCTGGCGCCCGGTCCGCGAGGCGGTCCGCATCGCGGACTTCGCACGCGCCGGGTCCTCGTCGACGGCGTAGCTGGCGCCGTCGGACAGCGCGATCATCACCGACACGTTGTGGGCGACGACATCGTGCAGCTCGCGAGCGATCCGCGCCCGTTCGGCCGCCGCGGCGAGCTGGCCCTGCTGGTCGCGCTCGCGCTCCAACCGCTCGGCGCGCTCGTGCAACGAGGCGACGAGCGCACGACGGGTGCGCGTGCTCGTGCCCAGCACGTAGGCGGCGATCGCCAGGCTGGACAAGCCGATGAAGCCCCGCAGCCAGTTCCCCTCGTCCCAGCGCGGGATGGCCAGCACCACGCCGACCACGACCACCGCGGCGGCGGCTAGTGCGACGCGGCGGGGCTGGGTGACCGCGACGCCGTAGAGCGCGACCAGGAGCGCGGCGTCGCCGAACGCCGCAACGTCCGCCAGCCACTGCGCGAACGCGATCGCCGCGATCGCCGCGAAGACGGCGACCGGCCAGCGCCGGCGCCACAGCAGCGGCAGCACCAGCGCGACCGTGAAGGCCAACCCCGCCGCCGAGCTCTCCTCCTCCCTGACGTGCCACACGACCCCGACCAGGAGCAGGAGCGCGACCGGCACGACGTCGCCCAGCACCGGCCGGCGGCGTCGAAGCGACGCCAGGCCCTCGAGCGCGTTGCTCATCGCGTGCGGCACCTACAGCACGGTACGCCTCATGCGTCGCGGCGCGCCAACCCCACCGCGGCGCAGGCGACGATCACGACGGTGTACCCGCAGAACACGGCGAACCCGCCCCACGTCGACAGGTGATGGGCGCTTTCGAACGTGCTCGTCGCCACGGTCTCACCGGCGTTCAGCGGCAGGTACGGGGCGATCGCATCGGCGGTGCTCGCCGGCAGCAGCGCCGTGATCCCCGGCAGCACGAACAGCAGTCCGACGAAGGCGGCGATACCGCCCGCCGTGTTGCGGATGAGCGCACCGAGGCCCACGCCGAGGGCGCCCAGAACGGTCAGAAACAAGGCGGTCCCGATGACCGTGCGCAACGCATGCGGGTCGCCGAGGCCGCGATCGAGG
>DATHJG010000364.1:0-5163 GCA_035489875.1 Solirubrobacteraceae bacterium
CCCCCAGCCGGGCCGCGCTGATGACCGGCCGCTGGCCGCACAGCAACGGGATGCTCGGACTCGCGCACCGCGGGTTCGCGCTCGACGACCCGAGCCAGCACTGGCTGCACACGCTGCGCGCGGCCGGCTACTGGACGGCGATGGTGGGGGAGCAGCACATCTCCGCCGACCCCGAGGACCTCGGCTACGACCGGGTGGTCGACGCCGACACGAGCCACGCGCACGTGGTCGCGCCGGCCGCGGTGGCGCTGCTGCGCGACCGGCCGCGCCAGCCGTTCTTCCTCTCGGTGGGGTTCTTCGAGACCCACCGCGACTACTTCGAGCCGACGTCCGTGCGCGACGCGCTCTACTCCGTGCCGCCGCCGAACCTCCCCGACTCGCCGGTCACGCGGCGCGACATGGCGGCGTTCAAGCAGAGCGCGCGGGCGCTCGACCACGGCGTCGGCGCGGTGCTCGGCGCGCTCGACGAGCAGGGGCTCGCCGACGACACGCTCGTGATCCTCACCACCGACCACGGGCTGCCGTTCCCGGGCGGCAAGGCGACGCTGACCGACCGCGGGCTCGGCGTGCTGCTGATCATGCGCGGGCCGGGCGGGTTCCACGGTGGGCGGGTCAACGACGCGCTGGTCTCGCACATCGACGTCTTCCCGACGCTGTGCGAGCTGCTCGGGATCGAGCCGCCCGCTCACCTGCAGGGCCGCTCGCTGATGCCGGCCGTGCGCGGCGAGGCGCGCGAGGTCAACGAGGAGGTCTACGGCGAGCTGACCTACCACGCGGCGTACGACCCGCAGCGGGCGATCCGCACGCGCCGCTACAAGTACGTCCGGCGCTGGGGCGATCGCGACCTGCCCGTGCTGGCGAACATCGACGACAGTCCGTCCAAGGACCTGCTGCTCCAGCACGGCCTCGCGGAGATGCCGCGGCCGCGCGAGGAGCTCTACGACCTGCTGTTCGACCCCAACGAGGCGGACAACCTCGTGGAGAATCCGGACCACGCGGACGTGGCCGCCGAGCTGCGCGACCGGCTGGAGCGCTGGATGGTCGAGACCGGCGATCCGCTGCTGGACGGCCTGGTGCCGGCGCCCGACGGCGCCGAGGTCAACGACCAGGACTGCGTCTCGGCGGCCGAGGCGCCCGGCGCGGACACCGGCGCCGTCCGCTGACGCCGTCTGTCAGTACAGCGCGGAGGCCAGCTTGCGCCGCGACTCGCGCGCGACCGGGTGCTCGACGCCCAGCTCGTCCAGCACGCCGACCACCGCGCGCCGCAACTCCTCGCGGCGGTCCGGGTCGTCGGACGCCGCGATCGCCGCGATCAGGGTGTCGAGCGCGCGCTGCTGCTCGCCGGCGTCGAGCGCCGCGAACGCCGCGCGGAGGTCCTCGTCCTCCTCGAGCCGCAGCCGCGCCGCCAGGCCCTCGGCCGCGAACGAGCCGGGGAACTCGCGCAGGATCGCCAGCGCGTCGTCGCGCTCTCCGCGCTCGGCGAGCAGGCGCGCGAGCGCGACCCCGGCGTCGGCGCGGCGGGGCTCCAGCTCCAGCGCGCGGCGCAGGTTGGCCTCGCCGCCGGACTCGACCAGCGCGTCGGCCTCGGACGGGACCAGCTCGTCGAGGAAGCGCGCGACGACCGCAGGCGGCTGCGCGCCGGTGAACTCCGACACGACGGCGCCGTCCTTGAACGCCTTCACGGCCGGGATGCCCTGGATCCGGAACGCCGCGGCGATCCGCTGGTTCGCATCCGTGTCGACCTTCGCGAGCGCGACCTTGCCGGCGCGCTCGTTCACCGCGGCCTCGAGCACCGGCGTGAGCTGCCGGCAGGGCGCGCACCAGGCGGCCCAGAAGTCGACGACGACCGGCAGCTCCTTCGAGCGCTCGACGACGTCCCGCTCGAACGTTTCCTCGGTCGCGTCGAAGATCACGCCTCTAGGCTACCGAGCGTGACCGAGCTCACCGTCGAGCACGCCGGCGTCGCGCTGGCCGGGGAGGAGGCGGGCGACGGCATCCCGGTCGTCCTGCTGCACGGCCTGACCGCGACGCGCCGCTACGTCGTGATGGGCTCGCGCACGCTGGAGCGCTCCGGGCATCGCGTCGTGCTCTACGACGCGCGCGGCCACGGCCGCTCCTCGCCCGCCCCGGATCCGGCGGACTACGGCTACGCGTCGCTCGCCGCCGACCTCCTCGCCGTGCTCGACGACCGTGGGATCGAGCGGGCGGTGATGGGCGGCGCGTCGATGGGCGCGCACACGATCGTCCGCTTCGCGCTCGACCACGGCGACCGCGTCGCCGGCCTGGTCGCGATCACGCCCGCCTACACGCCCGCGGGCGAGCACAACGACCTCGCGCGCTGGGACGCGCTGTCGGACGGGCTGCGGAGCGGCGGGGTCGAGGGGTTCGTCTCCGCCTACGGCGACCCGGGCGTCCCGGACGCGTGGCGGGAGACCGTCGTCCGGGTGCTGCACCAGCGCCTGTCCGCCCACGAGCACCCGGACGCGGTGGCCGACGCGCTGCGCGCCGTGCCGCGCTCGCGCGCGTTCGAGGACTGGACGGAGCTTGGCGAGCTCGACGTCCCGTGCGTCGTGGTCGCGAGCCGGGACGAGGCCGACCCCGGCCATCCGTACGCGGTCGGCGCGCGCTACGCGGAGGCGATCCCCGGCGCGGAGCTGCGCTCGGAGGAGCCGGGAGCGTCCCCGCTCGCGTGGCAGGGCGGGCAGCTCTCCAAGCTGATCGCCGGGCTCGCCGCGCGCGTCGCCGCCTGAACCGCAAGGTGCTGCACTTACCGGTTCAACTGCGGGCGCGCCGCTTCGAAACGGCTGCTGTGACTGCCGCCGGGAGCGGCGGAGCCGGGGAGGTGCTGAGCGGCTCCATCCGCGCCATCAGCGGCAGCGCGCACTCGACGACGGTGTCGCGGTCGTACGTGACCGCGAACGACCACTCGTCCTCGCCGATCTGCTGCCCGACGAGGCAGGCGGCGAAGTCGGGCGCGAGCGCGACGAGCGTGGCGGTGCCGCGCAGCGGGTCGTCGTCGGCGAGCCGCCCGCTGCGCACGCCGGTGCCGTCGAACGACGCGCCGGCGTTCAGCACGCCGACGAACGCGACGCGGTCCGCGAGCCACCCGTAGCGCTCGACGGCGTCGAAGGCGCCGTCCTCGTCGGCGAGCGCGGCGAGCACCATCGCGGTCTCGCCCAGCTCGGCGGCCTGGTCGAGGATCACGCGCACGGCGCGGGCCGCCAGGCGGCTCGGCCCCTTGCCGGGCCGGCGCCAGTTGGTCACCCGCTCCCACGGCGTCGCGCCGAACGGGTCGCCGGCGCCGAACGGGAGCTTGAGCCCGCGGCCGGCAGGCGGCAGCGGATCGGGCAGCGCGCCGGGGGCGCCGAGCAGGTAGCCCTGGCCGAGCGACGCGCCGAACGCCCGCGCGGTGTCGAGCTCCTCTTCGGAGTCGATCCCCTCCGCCAGCACGGCCGCGTGGCGCCGCTCGGCTTCCGCGCCGACCGCCGTCACGATCCGGGCGACGTCCTCCGGGGAGCGCTCCGCGAGCAGCCGCAGGTCGAGCTTGATGACGTCGGGGTAGAGGATCGACATCAGCGCGAGCGAACGCGAGTCGCCGCCGACGTCGTCGAGCGCGATCCCCCAGCCGGCCGAGCGCAGGCGCGTGAGCGCGCGCAGCATCGCCTCGGGGCGCGCGATCAGCGCCTTCTCCGTGACCTCGACGAGCAGCGTGAACCGCGTCGCCGGGCGCTCGGGCGAGCCGCCGTCCAGCGTCGCGGGGTCGGCGTTGAGGAAGAGGGAGAACGGCGCGTCCAGCCCGCGCCCCTCCGCGATCCGCAGCGCGGCGTCCCGGGCGGCGAGGTCGAGCGCGAGCATGCTGTCCTCGCGCCGGGCGGCCGCGAGCAGCGCCTCGGCGCCGTGCAGCTCGCCGTCCTCGGGCCCGCTGCGCATCAGCGCCTCGTACCCGACGACCGCGAGGTCGCGCAGGTCGACGATCGGCTGGAAGACGGGACGCAGGTCGAGCTCGTCCACCGGCCCTAGACGCGCCACGGCGCTATCCCGTCCCCATAGAGGGCTATTCAATAGGAGTGGCCGGCCCAGGTCTACCGCCGAGCCCGAAGGTGAAGGACGGCTCGCTGCTGGTGCAGGACTTCAAGGCGGGCCAGCTGCGCGCGCCGTGCCGTAACACCGGCTCGGGCGTACGCTGCAAAGGATGCTGCGTCGCTTCCTCGCCCGGCACCGCCCGCTGACGCCCGACGAGCTCGCGGCCGCCGGGTGCACGCGACCCGCCTACACGCGCGAGGTGTGATGCCGGAGTTCCAAGCTCGCATCACCGTCGCCGGGCTGCCCGTTCGAGACACGGCCCGGTGGGAGCCGTTCCGGGACGCGCTCGAGCGCGAGCACGCCAACCTGGGCCCGACCCTGTCGTGGCGCACGGGCGTGCTCGTCGTCGTGCTTGCCGCCGCCTGTGACGACCAAGCAGAGGCCGCAGCGGTGACGATCGCTGCCGTCACGGACTCGCTGCGCGCGGTCGGACTCGGCGCGCTCTACCCGGCCGTGATCGAGCTCGAGCCCGTCGGCTGACGGGCGTAGGCTCCGCGGCCTCGATGAGCGCCTGGTTCGGCGCGGGTGCTGCGGGGGCGGCGCTCATGGCGCTCCTCCGCTGCTTCGGGGCCGCGGTGGGGATACGCGACAGCGAGACCGTTTGGGCCTTCAAATCGGCCCGGCGGGAGTCCCGATCGATAAACCGCAAATCTTCGGGAGATCGAAACGGAAACACCTGCAAATATACGATTTCCGATTTTGCGAATCGCCGGGAGACGTTCTGCATGAGCTCCCATGTCGGCCTGCGGTCGGTATTTTGAGAATCAGCGGGAGATAGTCGGCTTGATCGGCGTACTAGCGCCATTCTCATTCTGAGAATGTCCGGTAGACTTCTGAGAATGAGCTCCTCGCGGTTCACGTACCAGCCGGCGTACCGGATGTACACGCCGGAGGTTTCACGTGAGCTCATGCGGATCTCCGAAGCGCTGGGAACCATCCGGGGCGCCCGAGTCCTTCCTGCCGTCGCCGACCAGTTGCGCGCTTCGGCTCGCGTCGGAACCATCCACTACTCGAATCTGATCGAAGGCAACCAGCTGCCGATCGTTGAAGCGGAACGAGCTGCTCGTGGCGAGCTGCCTT
>DATHJG010000365.1:0-3779 GCA_035489875.1 Solirubrobacteraceae bacterium
CCCGCGCTCGCGCGCACGCTGGCGGCGATCGCCGAGCGCGGGGCGGACGAGCTCTACGCGGGCGACACGGGAGCGCGCCTCGTCGCCGGCCTGCGGGCGCGCGGCAGCCGCCTCGACACGGATGACCTGGCGGCGTTCGCAGCGGAGGAGACCGCCCCGCTCACGGGGCGCTTCCGCGACCTCACGCTGCTGACCAGCCCGCCGAACGCGTCGGGCGTCCTGCTGCTGCAAGCGCTCGCCGCGCTCGAGGCGGCCGGCATCCACGACCCGCTGGGGGCCGGCGCCGGCGCCCTCGCCGAGCTGCTCCGGCTCGGGGCCGCGCAGCGTGACACGCTGCTCGCGGACCCCCGCTGGACGCCCACCGACCTCGACGCCTGGCTCGGCGAGGAGCGGATCGCCGAGCTGGCGTCAGCCGCGGGTGCCCCGCGTGCGGCCGCCCGGATCGCCGGGGCGCAGCCGTCCGGCGACACCGTCGCGGTCGTCGCCGCGGACTCGTCGGGGCTCGCCGTCTCGCTCATCCAGAGCCTGTTCGGGAGCTTCGGATCGCGGCTGCTCGAGCCCGCGACGGGCGTCCTGCTGCACAACCGCGGCTCGGCCTTCTCGCTCGTGCCCGGGCACCCGAACGAGCTCGCCGGCGGCAAGCGCCCGGCGCATACGCTGATGCCGCTCGTGGTCGAGCGCGACGGCGCGCTCGCCGGCGTGCTGGGGACGATGGGCGGCCGGGCTCACGCGCAGATTCACGCGCAGATCCTGCTGCGGCTGCTCGCGGGGGCGGGACCCGCCGCGGCGGTCGCCGCGCCGCGCTGGATCGTCGGGGGCCTGGACCCGGGCGCGCCCGACACCGCCGCGCGCGCCGAGTCGGGCCTGCCGGCGGCGGCGGTCAAGGCGCTCACGCGGGCCGCCATGCAGGTGCGCGAGGAACCGTGGCCGTCCGAGGAGCTCGGCCACGCGCAGGCGATCTGGGTCGACGGCGAGCGGCTGAGCGCCGGCAGCGACCCGCGCGCGGACGGCGCCGCGATCCGCGGCTGAGTCGGTCCGGGCTCGGGACGCAACACGCGTCGGTCCCGTCCCGCGGGCTGCGCGTGCTCAGCCCGCGACGTCGGCACCAGGTTGGCGGCGGGCTCGAGGTCCGGCGCCAGCGCGAGGTCCTGGTAGACGGTCTCGATGCCGAGCCTGCGGGCGTGCAGCGGCGACTCGAGCGTCACGGCCCGGCCCTCGAAGCGCACCTCGCCGGCGTCCGGCGGATGCACGCCCGAGAGCGCCTTGACGAGCGTCGACTTGCCGGCTCCGTTGTCGCCGATGAGCGCCACGACCCTCGTTCCTGCGCACCGAGAAGTCCGCGCCGCGCAGACGGAACGATGTTCAGTGGTACGGAGGGCTACGAATGAACCCACGCCTTGTCAACTCGCGCATCCGGGGGCGCGAGTGTCCGCGCGCCAGGACGACGTGGGGCCGTCTGCGTCGGGCTCGGCCTAAGCCTGACCTGAGATCGCCGGCACCGGCAACCCCGCCGGGACCGAGCTTCGGGAACTGCTCCTCGGTGCTTCGGCGCAGGTCGTGCGCCGTCGCCGCGTGAGTCGGGGAGACAGGATTTGAACCTGCGACCGCCCGGCCCCCAGCCGGGTGCGCTACCAGACTGCGCCACTCCCCGTGGCTGTCTCGCAAGCGGGCGACGGGAATCGAACCCGCCCTAGAAGCTTGGAAGGCTTCTGTGCAACCACAACACTTCGCCCGCGGCGGACGTTCGGATCATAGCCGGGGCGGATGTCGGCGACTACGAGCCCGGCGGCTTGGGGGCGCGCGCCTCGGTCGGGACCTCGCCGCCGTCCGTGACCAGGCTGGGCGGCGGCCAGGGGCCGAACCAGTTGTCGCGCGCGCCGTCCAGGGTCACCACCGAGCCGGAGAGCGCGGCGCCGAGCGGCGTGCAGCAGAGCGCGACCAGCCAGGCGTGCTCCTGCTCGCGTCCGAGGCGCTGGAGCGGCACGCTGCGCGCCGCGGCGCGCCAGACCGGCTCGGGGTACTTGCGCAGCGAGGCGGTGTCGAAGTGGCCGGCCGCGACGGCGATCACCGCGATCCCCCGCTCCGCCCACTCGTCCGCCAGCGCGCGCGTGTAGCCCTCCACGGCGGCGCGGGCGGCGCTGGAGTGCGTCATCCCGGCAAGCCCGTGGTGGGGCGAGAGCGTGACGTTGACGACGGTGCCGCCGCCGGCGGGGAGGAAGGCCAGCTCGGCGGCGAGCCTCGTCATCCGCTCCGTGCCGCCGACGTTGAGCCGCGTGACCGCCTGCCAGCCCTTCGGCTCGATCGCCTCGGCGGGCGTGAAGTACTGCCCGCCGGCGTTGTTGACGAGCGCGTCGAGCCGCCCGCAGCGCTCGAGTGCGAAGCGGACGATCCGCTCCGCGTCCTCCTCCTCCCGCACGTCGCCGGCGACGTGCTGCAGCCCGAGCTCGGCCGCCGTCGCCGCGAGCACGTCCTCGCGCCGGCCGCAGATCACGACCTCCGCGCCGCAGCGCCGGAGCTCGGCGGCGGCCGCCCTGCCGAGCCCGGTCCCGCCTCCCGTCACCAGCACCGCGCGGGCTTCGAGCACGCCGTCGGCGAACACCTTCGAGCCGTTCATGCGGCCGCGCAGTCTACGGCGCTGGGATTCGGGGAACCCCTGTGGCATGCAGATCCCCGGCGTTCACATCGAGACGCTGCACAACCCGACGCGCTACTCGTACGCGCAGATCGAGACGGCCTGCACGATCGCGGCGCTGCTGAACCGTGGGAAGCTCGTGCTCCTCGAGCCGCCGCGCTCGTAGGGCCGCAGTCGACCCGCGCCGTCAGCCCTGGACGATCTCCGGGGTGAGCTCGTCGAGGGAGCCGAGGACGGCGTCGGCGGCCTGCAGCGCCTGACCGCCGGGCGGGAACGCGTGATTGGGGATCGCGATCACGCGCAGGCCCGCGGCGCGTGCGGCGAGGATGCCGTTGTGCGAGTCCTCGACGCCGGCGGCATGGCGCGGGTCGACGCCGAGCCGGCGCGCCGCCTCCACGAACACGTCCGGCGCGGGCTTGCCGCGGGGCACCTCCTCCGAGGAGACCCAGGTCTTGAACACGGCGTCCCAGCCGGACGTCTCCATGACCTGGTCGATCACCTCCTTGTTGGAGGAGGAGGCGAGCGCGAGCGGCCAGCGCTCGGCGATCCGGGCGACGGCGGCCTCGGCGCCCGGGAGCAGCGGCAGGCGCTCCGCGTAGGTGTCGCGCACATGCGCGACGACGCGGTCGGAGATCTCGCGCGGGTCGAGCGGGACGCCGAGCTCGTCGCGGACGTAGCGCGACCACTCGAGCGAGCTCATGCCGAGCATCGCCTCCGTCGCCCCGTCGGGCCAGGGAAGGCCGTGCTCGGCGACGGCCGCCCTCCTGCCGCCGTCCCAGGCCGACTCCGAGTCGAGTAGGAGGCCGTCGAGGTCGAAGATGACGGCCTGGATCAAGCGGGGGACCAGGGAATCGAACCCCAATCTGCGGTTTTGGAGACCGCCATCGTAACCATTAGACCAGTCCCCCAAGACCGGTTAGCTGGGCGATTGTAGCCGTTCCGTCCGGCTGGTGCGCGAACATGTGTTCGTGTCTTGGAGGCCGCCGGATCCGAGGTCGTACGCGTACCTTCTGGGGCTGTACCTCGGCGACGGCTGCGTGGTGAAGCACGCCCGCACTACGCGGCTCGTCATCACGCTCGATGGCCTCTATCCGGGGATCGTTGCGGGCGCTGCGGCCGCGATGCGCTCGGTCGGACTCGATCGCCG
>DATHJG010000366.1:0-2348 GCA_035489875.1 Solirubrobacteraceae bacterium
GAACCTCGGCCTGCGCCCCGAGGAGGTGCACGCCAACACGCGCGGCGACCGCCGCCTCCTCGACGACGCGGCCGATCCCGAAGCGCGCCGTGCCGACGCTGGCGACGAGCGCGTCGGCGTCGCGCTCGAGCGTGCCCTCCAGGTGGTTCATGTCGCCGATGAAGTCGGCCACGAACGGGGTCGCGGGGCGGTCGTAGATCTCGGAGGGCGCGGCGAGCTGGTCGATCCGCCCGGCGTCCATGACGGCGATGCGGTCGGCCATCGCCATCGCCTCCTCCTGGTCGTGCGTGACGACGATGAACGTGATCCCGACGTCGCGCTGGATGCGCTTGAGCTCGACCTGCATCGCCTTGCGCAGCTTCTGGTCCAGCGCGCCGAGCGGCTCGTCGAGCAGCAGCACCTTCGGGTTCATCACGAGCGCGCGGGCGAGCGCGACGCGCTGCTGCATGCCGCCCGAGAGCTGCGCCGGCTTGGCCTGATCGCGACCGGTCAGGTGGACCAGCTCGAGCGCCTCCTGGGCCTGGCGGTAGCGGTCCTGCTTGCCGACCTTGCGCTGCTTGAGCCCGTAGGCGACGTTGTCGAGCACGGTCAGATGCGGGAACAGCGCGTAGGCCTGGAAGACCGTGTTGACGTCGCGCTTGTTCGGCGGGATGCCGACGGCGGTCCGTCCGCCGATGTCGATCTCGCCCTCGGTCGGCTCGTCGAAGCCGGCGATCATCCGCAGCGTCGTCGTCTTGCCGCAGCCCGAGGGCCCGAGCAGGGCGAGGAACTCGCCGGGATGCACCTCGAGGTCGATGTGGTCGACCGCGACGAGATCACCGAATCGCTTCGTGACGCCGCGGAGCACGACGTCGGGAGTAGCCCCCATCTCCATGTGGCGCGGAACATACAGAAAGCACATTGCGGCTGTCCAGTGCGGACAAAAGGTCTAGACCCTCTGGCCAAGCGGTCGAACGGCCGATACTGTGGGGAGCGATGGCACTGCGCCTGCACCTCGCCCTCCTTCTCCTCCTCCCCCCTCGGGGGGAATAGCGCGTGGCGGCCGCGAAGCCGCGAACCCAACTGGAGAAGGACCGAGGTGAAACCGAAAGGAGCAGTGCCATGGACCCCAACCGGGTCATCATCTTCGACACGACCCTGCGCGACGGCGAGCAGTCGCCCGGGATCTCGCTGAACACGACCGAGAAGCTCGAGATCGCGCACCAGCTCGCGCGGCTTGGCGTCGACGTGATCGAGGCGGGCTTCCCGATCGCCTCGCCGGGCGACTTCGCGGCGGTGCAGGCGATCGCCCGCGAGGTGACCGACCCCACCCACCCCGTGATCGCGGCCCTTGCGCGGGCTCAAGCGCCCGACATCGAGCGAGCCGCCGAGGCGGTACGCGACGCGGAGCGACCTCGCATCCACACGTTCATCTCGACGTCGGACATCCACATCCAGTACCAGCTGCAGTCGACCCGCGAGGACGTCAAGGGACAGGCCCGCGCGGCGGTCCGGCACGCGAAGTCGTTCGTCGAGGACGTCGAGTTCTCGCCGATGGACGCCACGCGCGCCGACGTGGAGTTCACCGCCGAGGTGCTGCGGATCGCGATCGACGAGGGCGCGACCACGATCAACATCCCCGACACGGTCGGATACGCGACACCCGACGAGTACGCCGCGTTCCTGGGCAGGCTCTACGACCTCGTACCCGGCCTGCACGACGTCGTGCTGTCGGTCCACTGCCACGACGACCTGGGGCTGGCGGTCGCGAACTCGCTGGCCGGCGTGCAGGCGGGCGCGCGCCAGGTCGAGTGCGCGATCAACGGCCTCGGCGAGCGGGCCGGCAACGCGTCGCTGGAGGAGATCGTGATGCTGCTGCACACGCGCGCCGACCGGCTGGGCTTCACGACGGGCGTGAGCACGCGCGAGATCGCGCGCACCAGCCGGATGGTCTCGCGCCTCACCGGCTACCCCGTGCAGCCGAACAAGGCGATCGTGGGGCGCAACGCGTTCGCGCACGAGTCCGGGATCCACCAGGACGGCGTGCTGAAGGAGCGCACGACGTTCGAGATCATGGACGCGACCACGGTCGGGCTGGAGGGCAACGACCTGGTGCTGGGCAAGCACTCGGGTCGCCACGCGCTCAAGAGCGCGCTGCAGGAGCTGGGCTTCCAGGTCGACGGGCAGGCGCTGAACACGGCGTTCAAGCGCTTCAAGGAGATCGCGGACCGCAAGAAGACGGTGACCGCGATGGACCTGGAGGCGCTCGTCACCGACGAGCTCCGCGAGCAGGTTTCCTCCTATACGCTCGAGTGGTTCGACGTCGACGTCTCCAACCGCCGCCCGCCGCACGCGCGCGTCGCGGTGCG
>DATHJG010000367.1:0-3053 GCA_035489875.1 Solirubrobacteraceae bacterium
ACACGTCCTCGAGCGTGACCGCGTCCTGGCCGACCTCGAGAAACTCCGTGTAGGCATCGATCACGGCCTCGGGCTCGTCCCACATGCGCAACTCGCCGTTGTTCATCCAGAGCGCCTGGTCGCACAGGTCGCGCACCGTCCCGAGCGCGTGGGTGACGAGCACGATCGTGCGCGCCTGGCCGCACAGCTCGCGCATCTTGTCGGCCGACTTGCGCCGGAAGCGCGCGTCGCCGACCGAGAGGGCCTCGTCGATGATGAGGATGTCGGGGTCCATGTTGACCGCGACGGAGAACGCGAGCCGGCCGTACATGCCCGACGAGTACGTCCGCATCGGCATGTCCATGAAGTCCCCCAGCTCGGCGAACTTGACGATCTCGTCGTACTTCTCCTCGAGCTGCTCGGGGTGCAGGCCGGCCGCGAGGCCGCCGAGCCGGACGTTGTCGCGACCCGACAGGTTCTTGTTGAAGCCGACGCCGAGCGCCAGCAGCGTGCTGACGCGGCCGTAGACGTCGATCCGGCCGGCCGTCGGCGGCAGGATCCCGGCGATCGTCCGGACGAGCGTCGACTTGCCCGCGCCGTTCGCGCCGACGATCCCGAGCACCGTGCCGTGCGGGATCGAGAACGAGACGTCCTTGACCGCCTCGACCTCGCGGATCACCTTCTCGCCCCGGCCGAGACTCGTGATCATCCCGCGCAGCGTCGGGCTGCGCTCGAACGTGGTGCGGTAGGTCACCGACACGTCCTGGACGATCACGCTCGGCGTGCTCTCAGAGGCGGACAGCGAACTCACGCTCCCGGGAGACGAAGTAGAAGAAGCCGACGACGAGCGTCCCCACCGCCCACGCGGTCGCCACGAGCAGTTGGTGCGCCGACGGCGCGTGACCGGCGTTGATCACGTCGCTCCACGCGGACAGCACCTGCCCGAGCGGGTTGACGTCGAGCAGGAAGCGGTACTTGTCCGGCATCTCGTGCGCGAAGTAGAGGACCGGCGAGACGTAGAGCCACACCCGCAGCAGGTAGGGCATGAAGTTCTTGAGATCGCGGAAGTAGATCTGCAGCGCCGCCACGATCATCGCCAGCCCGAAGCCGAGCAACACCAGGATCGCCACGAGCGGCACGACCCACAGCAGCTCCGGTCGCACCGGCAGGCCGGAGGCGAGGTGGACCGGGATGTAGATCACCATCGTGGGGACGAAGCGCTTGAACGCGATGATCACCGAGGAGAGCGGCAGCAGCACGCGCGGGAACGCCGAGTTGAGGATCAGCCGCCCGCCCGAGGTGACCGACCTGGTCCCGTCGCGCACCGCGTCCGACACGAGGTAGTAGGCGAAGATCCCCGCCACCAGGTGCGCGAAGAACCCGGGGCGGCTGGAGCCCCCGCGGAGGATGTCGACGAGGATGAAGTACACGCCCGCGAGCAGCAGCGGGTTGAGCACGAGCCAGAGCTGCCCGAACACCGTGTTGAAGTGCTGCACGCGCAGCTTGGTGCGCGACATCTCGACCGAGAACGAGCGCCGCCGCCAGGCCTCCTGGATGTACGGCAGGAGCGGGGGCATGCCCACGAGGTGCGGCTCGTAGACGTGGTGCTCCTCGGCGAAGTCGTTCTCGCGGTGGTGCGGCTGGCTGGTGGCGGTGGTCACGTGGCTCTCGGTCTACATGATGGGTGGGCGGCCCGCACGGGTCATCCGCAGCAGCGTCCGCGCCCGCAGCCGGTTCCGTCCGGTGCAGGGTCCGCGCATCCCGTCACGGTAGCCGCGCGCCGCTTCCTGCACGGCCCGTCGGGTCTTGAGCCGGGGGACGGTGCGCAGCGCGAAGGCGGTCACGTACAGAGCGCCCAGCGGCAGCGGCAGGTAACGACGCGCGAGCCACACTCGGTTGCGCGCCCCGAAATAGTACGAGTAGCCGTGCGGCGCCCCCGTCGGCGAGGGGTGGAGGACGGCGGCGTCGCCCAGGTACCGCACGCGAAATCCGGCGTCCATCACGCGCCAGCCGAGGTCGACGCCCTCGTGCACGAAGCGGAACGGGGCCGGCCAGCCGCCCACGCGGTCGAAGACCTCGCGGCGGATCCCGACCGCCCCCTCCCACACGACCGTGATCTCGCTGCCGCGGGCCGGGTCGCCGTTGCGCAGGCGCGGGATCCAGTCGCGGCTGCGGGCGCCGCCGGGCCGGAGCGGCTCGACGCGCAGCTGGAGGAGGCCGAGCGCCGGATCCGCCGCGAACGCGCGCGCCACGCGGGTCAGCGCGTCGGTGTCCGCGAGCCGGGCGTCGTCGTCGAGGAAGAACAGCAGGTCGCCGTCCACGTGCGGGACGCCGGCGTTGCGCCCGGCCGGGATCCCGTCGTCGGCCGGCAGCGCGACCACGCGCACGCCGTCCGGGACGCCGTCGGGCCGGCAGCCGTTGCCGACGACCACGATGTCGGCCTCGACGTCGCGCTGGGCGAGCAGCGACTCGACGGCGGCCCGGAGGTCGTCGGGGCGCCGGCCGGCCGTGAGGACGACGCAGCCGAACCGCGCGCGGAGGTCGCCGGCGCGCGGGCTCGCCGCAGGCGCTCCGGGACGAGGGTCCTGGGCGGCCGGGGTCACCGCAGACGCTCCGACGCGAGGATCGCGAACAGGTGCCCCACGGCGGTGATCGCCGCGACGGGGACGAGCGCGATCACGAGCACGCGCGTCGCCTCCAGGTCGCCGATCGCGAGGTCGAGCAGCGCGGCGACGAGCGCGAGCAGCGTCGCCTCCACCGCCACGAACGCGCGGAAGAACGGGAAGAAGCCGAGCGCGCGGCGCAGCCGCCGCAGCCCCGACGCGCGCGGCGCCGCGACCGTGACGCTGTCCTGCACCACCGGTTTGCCAGCCTCGGCGCGGGCGACGTGCACGAGCGCGCTCTCGGTCCGCACCATCAGCGCGAGCGCCGCCGCGACGAGGCCGAGCATCGTGTACGTGCCGAGCTCGTCCCAGCCGCCGTCGGCCCGGATGCCCAGCCCGATCGGCAGCAGCGTCTCGGTCAGGTAGTGGCCGAACCGGTCGAGGTAGATCCCGGCGGGGGAGAACTGCTTG
>DATHJG010000368.1:0-3770 GCA_035489875.1 Solirubrobacteraceae bacterium
GTCGTTCCCGCCTGGGCGGATGTCCACGCGTCTGGCAACGGGCGTTCTCGCGGATCGACGTCGATCCACCGCCGTATCACGGCTGCTTCCTCCACCGCGACTTCCACCCGGGCAACGTCCTGTTCGACCGCGCCGCCGTGACCGGCATCGTGGATTGGGTGGAGACCTCCTGGGGGCCGCCGGATCTGGACGTGGCGCACTGCTGCACCGCGCTCGCGCTGCTGCACGGCCCCACCGCGGGCGAGCGGATGCGGGCGGCCTATCACGATGCCGGCGGCCGACTCGCGACCGACCCCACCGAGCAGGCCTACTGGGAGCTCATCGACGCAGTCGGCTTTCTCCCGGACCCCGAGAAGGTCGCGCGACCCTGGCGCGAGAGCGGCCACCGCGACCTCGGCGCGGATCGTGCCCGCGAACGCCTCGAAACCTACGTGGCGGACATCCTCGCCCGCGCGGCGTGAGCCCACCCCGGCTTGACTGCTCACCGGTGGAGCGGACGGCGCCTGCCGGCGCTCCGGCACAATCCGCGCCCATGGCGTCGACTGCTCGAGCCGCCGGTCGCGGCAGCCTCCGGTAGGAGCCAGCGCCGTGTCGGAACGCCAGCTCGACTGGGACGGCTGCTTCAACGTGCGCGACCTCGGTGGCCTGCCGACGACCGACGGCCAGGTGACGCGTTGGGGCTCAGTCGTCCGGGCCGATGCGCTCGACGGGCTGACCGCGGCGGGGTGGGCGGCGCTCTGCGAGCACGGCGTCCGCACGGTCATCGACCTGCGCAACGAGCACGAGCGCGGTCACGACGCCGTGCCGCGCCCAGCCGGCGTCAGGACCTGCCACGTGCCGCTCGACGGCACCCAGGACCGCGAGTTCTGGAGCGTCTGGGAGAGCGGGCCGCAGTTCGGCACGCCGCTGTACTACCGGCCGCACCTGGACCGTTTCCCGAGCGCAGCGCCGCCGTCCTCTCCGCGATCGCCGGCGCCGAGCCGGGCGGAGTCGCCTTCCATTGCGGCGGCGGGAGAGACCGCGCGGGGCGCCATGCTGGTGCTCGCGCTCGTCGGCGTCGCGCCCGAGGGCATCGCCGCCGACTACGTGCTCAGCAGCGAACGACTGCGAGCGCGATACGCAGCCCGCGGCGAAGCCGACCAGGGTCCGCTGCTGGAGTCCTTCCTCGCAGACAGGGGCACCACTGCCGGCGAGCTCATCATCGCCACGCTTGCCGGGCTCGACGTCGAGGCGCATCTGCGCGACGCCGGGCTCACGGACCAGGACCTCGCGGCCCTTCGGCGCCGGCTCGTCAACGGCGTGCAGGCGGAGTCGGTCGAGTAGAAGTGGCGCATGTCTCATTCGCGTCCAGCGTCGATACCGCCGGGCCTTCGCGTGCGCTGCGCGAGGGCTCGGATCCGCCCGGGCATGGAACGGGAGGCCGAGCGCTGGATGCAGATGCTCAACGACCGCCACGAGGAGGCGGTACGGACCCTGGAGCGCGAGCGTGTCGCGATCGAGATCGTCTTCCGCGAGCGCGACGACGACGGCGACTGGCTGATGTGGGTGATGATCCAGGGGGACGGCGGGGCGTCGATCGAGGATTCTCCGTTCGACATCGACCGCGATCACGCCGCCTTCGCCGAGCGCGTGAAGCTGCCGAACCGACCGGAGGCGGAGCCGCAGCTGCTGCTGCTCCCCGAGCCGGTCCGCGACGCGGTCCTGGGGTGGGCGATCTCCGACTGAGCGTTCTGCGTGGGCGCGGACCAGTCGTCACAAGCCGCCGCCGCCACCGAGCGGCCCACTCGGTCCGTACGCGCCACCGCTTCCTCCGCTCTTGCGCCGGTGCTCGTGACGCACGGCCCGGCCTGCTTGCGCTTGAGTGCGCGCTCTGCGCGCGTCGCGGCGCGCCGAGCGCGCCGGCCATGAATCGCTCGGCGGATGCCGTCGACCACGCCGCTCATGCGGCCAATCTACCTTCGGACGCGAATCGCTCGCCCGCCAGACGACCTCTACGTGTGCGAACATGTGTTCGTGATCGTCTGCGTTCTTCTCCCGCGGTTCTCGCTCGCCGTCGCCGCCGGCGGGCGCGACGTGCTGGCGGCCGGGCCGGTCGCGCTGGCGCCTGAACCGGGGCGGGAGCAGTTCATCGGCGAGGTCTCCGCGGCGGCAGAGGCGTTCGGCCTGCGTGCCGGGCTGCGGCTGGGGGAGGCGCTCTCGCGCTGCCCCACGCTGCGACTGGTCGCGCCCGACCCGGCCGGGGTGGCGGACGCGTGGGACGCGCACGTGCGCGCGCTGGAGAGCATCGGCGCCGCGGTGGAGACCGGCGCGCCGGGCGCCGCCTGGTTCGGCGCGGGCGGGTTGAAGACCCTCCACGGCGGCACGCTCGAGGGCGTGCTGGCCGGGACGCGGCGGGCGCTGCGCGGTGCGGCGAGACAGCGGCAGGGCGTGCAGCGTCCGGTCGTTCCGCTCCGCCTCGGTGCCGCGCCGTCGCGCTTCGCCGCGTTCGCCGCCGCGAGCCGGGCGCGCGCGCGGCGCCCCGAGGTCACGCCGATGGCGGCGGCGGCGCTCGCCGCCTACATGGCGTCGCTGCCCGTCGGGCTGCTGCTGTCGCGCCCCGAGGTCGCGATGCTGCCGGAGGCGCTCGAGCGCTTCGGGATCCGCACGCTGGGCGAGCTGGCCAAGCTCCCGCGCGCGGCGCTGGCCGACCGCTTCGGCCCAGCCGGCCCGCTCGCGCGCGACCTCGCGCAGGGCAAGGACACGCCGCTCGTCCCGCGCATGGCGGCGGAGCGGCTCGAGGAGCGCCTCGAGCTGCCGGAGTCCGCCTCGGGCGTCCAGCTCCAGCGCGGCCTGGAGCTGCTCATCGACCGCCTGCTGGCCCGCCGCGAGCGGCGCGGGCGGGCGCTGCGCGCGGTCGTGCTCTCCGCCAAGCTCGTCGGGGGCGGCACGTGGCGCGCGCGGGTGACGTTCCGCGAGCCGCTGGCCGACCCGCGCCGGATGCGGCTCGTGCTGGGCCAGAAGCTGACCGAGCTGCCGTCGCCGACCGACGTCCTGCGCCTGCGCGCGGAGGGCTTCGGCCCGCCCGCGGGCGACCAGCGCTCGCTGCTGGCCGAGCCGGCGACGATCCGCCGCGCCCGCCTGCGCGAGGCGGTCCGCCAGGCCCGCTCGGTCGCCGGGCCCGACGCGGCGCTGCGCATCATCCCCGTCGACCCCGACTCCCGCGTGCCCGAGCGGCGGCTGACCCTGGCGCCATGGGATCCGTGAGGCGCCTCGCCACCCCGCGCGCGATCCGCGTCCGCACGGGCGAGGGCGGGCGTCCGGAGGCGGTCGCGGGCCGCCCGGTCGAGGCGGTGCGCGAGTCCTGGCTCGTCGAGGACCGCTGGTGGACGGAGGCGCCCCTGCGCCGCCGCTACTGGGAGGTCGTCACCGCCGACGGCCGCGACGTCGTCGTCTATCGCGACCTGGAGAGCGGGGGGTGGTTCGCCCAGCGCTGAGTCACGTGGTCTGCCACAGCACCATCGCCGCATAAGCGCGCCACGGGCGCCAGCGCTCGTGGTCGGAATCGACCGTCGCGCGCCGCAGCCACAGGTCGCTGCCCGGCCAGGCGTCGGGGTCGCGCAGCGCGCGCATCGCGATGTACTCGACGGTCCACGGGCCGAAGCCAGGCAGCGCGAGGAGGGTCGCGCGCGTGGCGGGGAGGTCGAGCGGCGGGTCCAGCCGCAGCCCGCCGGCGACCGCCTCGGCAAGCGCGCGCAGCGCTCGCGCACGCGCGGCCGGCATCCCGGGCAGCT
>DATHJG010000369.1:0-4435 GCA_035489875.1 Solirubrobacteraceae bacterium
GCGAGGTCGTCGACGCGGAGCTCGGCAAGGCCTGATGATTGCCGCGCTCGACAAGGCGACCACGGCGCTGCGCGACGCCGACCTGCTGCGGCGACACGGGCGCGTGCGCGACCTGATCGGCCTGATCGTCGAGGCCACCGGGGTGGAGGCCGAGGTCGGCGAGGTGTGCTCGATCGAGACCGGCCGCGGGCGGTCCGTCGTCCCCGCCGAGGTCGTCGGCTTCCGCGCCGGCCGGACGCTGCTGATGGCGCTGGGCGATGCGACCGGCATCGGCCCGGGCGCGCGCGTGACCGCGAGCGGGCGACCGTTCGCGGTCGAGGTCTCCGACGCGCTGCTCGGCCGCTCGCTGGACGGGCTCGGCCGGCCGATCGACGGCTTCGGCCCGGTCGGTGGCGCGGACGGCGTGCGCACGCGCTCGGCGCAGGCGGCTCCGCCTGACCCGCTGGAGCGACCGCGCATCCACGAGCGCGTCACGCTCGGCGTGCGCGCGCTCGACGCGCTCGTCCCCTGCGGCCGCGGCCAGCGGCTCGGCATCTTCGCGGGCTCAGGCGTCGGCAAGTCGTCGCTGCTCGGGATGATCGCGCGCTCGACGTCGGCGGAGGTCAACGTGATCTGCCTGGTCGGCGAGCGCGGCCGCGAGGTGCGCGAGTTCATGGAGCGCGACCTCGGGCCCGAGGGCATGGCGCGCTCGGTCATCGTCGTGGCGACGTCCGACCAGCCCGCGCTCGTGCGGATCAAGGCGGCGTTCACGGCGACGACGATCGCCGAGCACTTCCGCGACCAGGGCCGCGACGTGATGCTGATGATGGACTCGGTCACGCGCTTCGCGATGGCCCAGCGCGAGGTCGGGCTGGCGATCGGCGAGCCACCGGCCACGCGCGGCTTCACGCCGAGCGTCTTCGCGATCCTCCCCAAGCTGCTCGAGCGCTCCGGCACCGCGCCGCGCGGGACGATCACCGGCCTGTACACGGTGCTGGTCGACGGCGACGACATGAACGAGCCGATCGCCGACGCGGTGCGCTCGATCCTCGACGGCCACATCGTGCTCTCCCGCCGGCTGGCGCACGCGGGCCACTACCCGGCGGTGGACGTGCTCGCGAGCGTCTCGCGGCTGGTCGGCGAGGTCACGTCGGACGAGGTTCGCGCGGCGGGCGGCGAGGTGCGGCGCCTGATGGCGGCCTACCGCGACAAGGAGGACCTGATCGCGATCGGCGCCTACCAGACGGGGAGCGACCTGCTGACCGACGCGGCGATCGCCGCGCGCACGCCGACCGACGAGTTCCTGCGCCAGCGCGTCGACGACCCGTCGACGTGCGAGGACGCCGAGCGCGGGCTGGTGGGGCTGGCCGCCTACGGCGAGCTGGTCCATGTGCCGGACCCGGGTCCGATCGCGGCGCCGGAGCGGCCGGCGGGGACCCCGCTCGCCGCGGCGATCCCGCCGCTCGCGCTGCGCACCTGAACGGGGTCGGGCCCCGTTTAACCTGGATTCACCGATTCTCGCGGCCCGGTCTCGGCCTGCGGCCTCGCCACCGCTTCGCTCCTCCGCCGTGGATCACCGCCAGTGCCGATCGGCCTCGCTCCAAAGGGAACCACCCTGAGGATGCTCGGCCGATCGACCCTGACGGCGCCCACGACGCCGAAGCATCCACGAATGATCGGTGGATCCAGGTCTAGGATGCGGCGATGCGCTTCGAGGTTCCGAACGGCTCCGTCACGCTCGCCGGCGTGCGGTGGGAGGGCGAGGGCGTGCCGCTCGTGCTCCTCCATGCGGGCGTCGCCGACCGGCGCGTCTGGCGCGAGGTCGCCGAGCGGCTCACCGCGCCCGTGATCGCGTACGACCGGCGCGGCTTCGGCGAGACGCCGCCGTCGGCCGAGCCGTTCACCCATCTCGAGGATCTGATCGCCGTGCTCGACGCCACGGTCGACGGACCCGCGTGGCTCGTCGGCAACTCGATGGGCGGCGCGCTGGCGCTCGACGCCGCGCTCACCGTGCCCGGGCGCGTCGCCGGGCTCGTGCTGATCGCCCCCGCGGTCAACGGCCAGCCCGAGCCGGCCGAGCTCGACCCCGACACGATGCGGATCGCCGAGCAGCTCGAGGCCGCGCGCGACGTGGACGAGCTCACGCGGCTGCAGGCGTGGCTCTGGCTCGACGGCCCGGCGGGGCCGGAGGGTCGCGTGGGCGGGCCCGCACGAGAGCTCGCGCTGGCGATGAACGAGCGGATCCTGCGCAACGACGTGCCCGAGGACGTCGGCGAGGGCGACGTCGACGCGTGGTCGCGGTTGGAGGAGATCCGCGTCCCGACCACCGTGGTCTGGGGCGACCGCGACGTCCCGTTCGGGATCGAGACCTGCGCCGCCATCGTCGCCCGCGTGCCGGATGCCCGCGGGCACGTGCTCCCGGGCGCGGCGCACCTCCCTTCGCTCGAGCAGCCGGCGGAGCTGGCGGCGGCGATTCAGGCCAGCACGTCGGGCCGCTGACGGCCGCCGGCCTCCACCATCGGCCACTCCGGATCCGGGCTGAGGACCTCCACGCCGCCGGTCGTGGCGAGCACGGTGTCCTCGACCTTCAAGCCGCCGCCCGACGGGTTCCATGCGAACGGCTGGCGGTCCTGGGCGACGTGGTCGGTCGCCGGGCTCGCGAGGTAGTCCCGCGTGGTGTAGCCGGTCGGGCCGCCCTGGTGGTGGGCGTGCCACTCGTCGGCCGGGAGGCCGTGCTCCGCGTAGGCGGCGGCGCCCGCGGCGACGATGTCGCCGATCCGGGCGCCGGGACGGGTGGCGTCGAGGAAGGCGGCCTCGACGCCGAGCAGGCCCGCGTAGGTCGCGCGCTCTCCTGGCGTGAGCGGCGTGAACGCGCGCAGGCGGGTGATCGCGCAGACGAGCCCGTGGCGGCGGCCGCAGACGACGAGCATGGTGCGCTCGCCGAGCGGCGCGCCGGTGGGGAGCGGGTGGCGGTGGAGCGGCAGGCGCTCCGCGCCGGCGACGAGCATCGCGAGCGGCTCGACACCGCGCTCCCACAGCTCGCGCGCGGCGCGGCCGGCGAGCGCGAGCTCGGTGTCCTGCGCCCGCGCCGCGCGCACCGCGGCGCCGGTGGCGATCGCGGTGTCGCTCCCGAGCGCCCGGTAGCGCGCGATCTCGGGGTCGGTGAACGCGGAGCGCGCGAGCATGACGTCCTCGCGCACGTCGACCTCGCCGGGCCGCGCGCGGTCGCTTCCGCGGTGGAGCTCGGCGTCAGGCTGGCCGAGCCGCGCGCGGTCGCTTCCGCGGTGGAGCTCGGCGTCAAGCTGGCCGGACCGCGCGCGGTCGCTTCCTCCGTCGAGATCGGCGACGCCGCTGCCGGTGACGTCGCGGCCGGGGAGGGTCGTCGCATACGCCGCGTGCGCGGGCGCGTCGAGCGGCTCCCACCACGGGAGCGCCCGGGCCGCCGGCGCGTCGGGGGCGAGCTCCTCGGCGAGCAGCCGCGGCGCCTCGATCACCGACGTGCGCAGCTCGTCGCCGTCGCGCGCGATCGTGACCTCGAGGATCGCGGAGTCGACCATCGGCACGACGTGCACGCGCGCGCCGCCCAGGTACCAGGAGAGGTTCGCGGGGTCGCGCAGCACGAGCTCCTCGAGCCCGTGGGCGTCGAGCACCGCATCGAGGCGCGCCCGCTTGATCTCTCGCTCGGTCATGGCGCGTGAAGATAGGCGGTCGGGCCTGGTGCGCAACGATGTGCTCGTGGCCTACCGCGAGTTCGCACCCCCGCACGAGCTGGCGCACCTCGTGCGCTGCGTCTGGGTCCGGACCGGGACCGGCGACCGGACGCTCGTCCTCCCCGACGGCTGCCTCGACGTCGTCGTGCGCGACGGGCACGCGTTCGTGGCCGGACCCGACACCGGCCCGGTGCCCGAGCACGCCGGGCGCGGCGAGGTCATCACGGGGCTGCGGCTGCGCCCCGGCGCCGGCGGGGCGGCGCTCGGCGTCGGCGCCGACGAGCTGCGCGACCGGCGCGTGGCGCTGGAGGACCTGTGGGGTCGCGCGGGCCGCGAGCTGGGCGAGCGCGCGGGCGACGACCCCGTCGCGCTCGCGCACGTGCTGCGGCCCCGCCTCGCCGCGTCAGCGCCCGACCTGCGCGTGCTCGAGGCGGCGCGGCGGCTCGCCCGCGCGCCGGCCACGCCGGTGCCGGAGCTCGCCGCTGCGGTCGGCCTCGGCGAGCGCCACCTGCGCCGCCGCTTCGCCGCTGCCGTGGGCTACGGCCCGAAGACGCTCGCGCGCGTCGTCCGCTTTCGCGTTGCGCTCGGGCTCGTCCGCGCGGGCGAGCCCCTCGCGTCCGCCGCGCTCGCGGCGGGCTACGCCGATCAGGCGCACATGACGCGCGAGCTCGTGACGCTGGGCGGCCGGACGCCGGGGGAACTCGCCGGGACTCGGCGCGCGGCGGCGGGCGCCGGCGAACGTCAAC
>DATHJG010000370.1:0-2135 GCA_035489875.1 Solirubrobacteraceae bacterium
CGGCGATCGAGAAGGTCATCGGATCCGACCCGGGCGTCGGCGAGCAATGGTGCAGCGATTCACGGGCCGACCGTACCGTAGCGTTCCGACGCCTGCAAACGAACGCTCGTTTGTATCACTTTCCGGCGGCCGGCGCGAGCCCGTTGAGCACCAACTCGGTGTTCATCGCGGCGATCTCGTCGAGCGGAAGCCGGCCGCCTGGATGGAACCAGGACGACGTGCTCGTGCCGACGGCGATGATCGCCCTCGCGACCACCTCGGGATCGCGGGCCCGGAACGTTCCGTCGGCCACGCCCTGCTCGACGATGTCGACGAAGCGTTGCTCGTAGCGGTCCCGGAGCGTGACGACCCGGCGCCGGTGCGCCGGGGTGAGGCTGCGCAGCTCGGAGTTGCCGATGAACACCTCGCGGGCGCGGGCGGTGTGGAAGAACACGTGCACGTCGATCGCGGCACGCAACCGCTCCTCGGTTCCGCTCACCGGTGACAGGCGGGCGTCGTGCTCGGCGAGCAGGTCCTTGATGATGCCGGACATGATCGAGTAGAGCAGGCTCTCCTTCGACGCGAGGTGGTTGTAGAGGCTGCCGACCTGGATGCCCACGTCGCGGGCGATCGTGCGCAGGCTGGTCGCTTCGTAGCCGTGCTCGAAGAACAGGTCGACCGCCGACCGGCGGATCGTCGCCGCGGTGGAGTCGCGGCGGGGCGGCAGCCGGTCCCGCGAGGCGTCGGCCGTCACGGCGACACGATCCGGGCGTTGGCCACGCGCGCTCATCCGCGGGCGCGCGGTTCGGCCGCCGCCGAAACGGATCCGTCGGCCGACCGGGTGATGGCGTGGGCGTGACCGAACACGCCGTCTCCGCCCGGCGCGCTGCGCACGCGATGCCCGAGGTCGCGGAGGCCGCTGGGCCACGTCGCCGGCGCGGTCGACTCGATCACGACGGCGGTCTCGTCGCCGACGTGGGTCCAGGTGTCGAAGCCGGTCGATCCGCTGCGCAGCACCCACCGCGGGGCGCCAACCGCCTCGCTCGGCGACTGGCCGTGACGGAGCAGGCGCGCGAGGAGCTGCAGCACGACTTGGGGCTGGGCATCGCCCCCGGCGGAACCAACCGTCGCGACGAGGCCGCGGTCGGCACCCGTGACGAGCACCGGAGCCAGGGTGTGGGGCGGGCGCCGTCCGGCGCGGAGCGCCGCCGGATGCGCGGGGTCGAGGCTGAAGCCGACGCCGCGGTTGTGCAGGTTGATCCCGGTGGTCGGTTCGACGATCCACGAGCCGAACCCGCCGCCGTTGCTCTGGATCAGCGACACGCCGACCCCGGCGGCGTCGATCGCGCACACGTATGTGGTGTCAGCCTCCGCGGTGAGCCGCCCGAGCGTGGTGGCGCGACGGGTGTCGAGCAGCGACGACCGGCGCCGCACGTTGTCGAGCAAGGCGCTCCCGTCGGCGGCGTCGTGGAGCACGGCCGGGCGATCGAGGGCGGCGAGGATCGATGCCTCGACGAGGATGTGCGCCCACTGCGGATCTGCCGGGTCGTCGGGGAGGCGGGCCTCGGCGGCGATCGCCGCGGCTCCCAGGGTGACATAGCCCTGCGAGTTCGGCGGCACCGTGTGGAGCTGGTGGCCCCAGGCCTCGGCCGCGAGCGGCGCGACCCACTCCGCACTCGGTTCGGTGAGATCCTCGGCCCGCAACAGGTCCGGAGCCAGGGCGCGCAGGCCGCGCCCGAACGGGCCCTGTAGAACGCGGCGCGCCCATCGCGGGCGATGTGCCGGAGGACCGCGGCGTGGGCCGGGCGACGGCACCAGCCACCGGGGGCGAACGCTTGGTCCCGCAGCTCGGCGAGGGCGACGGCACCGGCGGCGTCGACGGCGTGCAGCGAGGCGGTCAAGGATTCCGAGGCCGGGGTTCCCGCTTCGGCGAACTCGATCGCCGGGCCGAGCACGTCGTCGAGGGGCAGCGCTCCGTACGCGTCGTGGAGGGCGATCCAGCCGTCGACGCAGCCCGGAACGGTGACGCTGCGCACGTCGTGGCGGAACGGCATCGACGTGTGGCCCTCGGCGCGCAGCGAGTTGGCCGCATCGTCGGCGCCGCGGCCCGCCCGGCCGCTGGCATTGAGCGCATGGACGGTGCGGCCGTCGTGCAC
>DATHJG010000371.1:0-2944 GCA_035489875.1 Solirubrobacteraceae bacterium
ACCTGCGCGGCGAGACGTTCCAGATCTTCGACCGCCGGCTCGCTCCCCTCTACCACGACGCGCTCCTGGCGGCGCTGCACAGCACGGGGGAGACCTTCGAGGTATGGGAGAACCCGATCCCGGGCCTGCGCAACCTCAACCTGCACAGCGGCGGGTTCATGCTGCTCCCGCGCTCGATCGGCGCGCAGCTCCCCGGTCGCGTGGCGTGCGTGCCGATCTCGGACGACCTTCCGCCGGTCGAGCTCACCCTGGTCTGGCGGCCGCAGACCGCGCCGCCGGCGGTGGGCGTCCTGGTGGAGACGGCGCGGCGGCTGGCGCTCTCGCAAGGCTGGATCGAGCCCGCGTGACCGCCGCGATCAGGCGGTGAGCACGCGGCGCGCGGCGCCGGGGGGGACCCCGACGGTGCGCTTGTACGCGCGGCCGAACGCGGCGACGGATCCGTAGCCGACCCGCCGCGCGGCCTCGGAAGGCGCCAGCCCGCGGTCGCGCATCAGCTCGGTCGCGACCTGCATCCGCCGGCGCGTGACGTACTCCATCGGCGCCACCCCGACCAGCCGCGTGAAGCGCTCCGCGAACGCGGCCCGTGACATGTGCGCCGCGGCCGCGAGCGTGGCGACGGTGAAGGGCTGCTCGGGCGCGGCGTGCACCAGCGCCAGGACGCGGCCGACGTGCGGGTCGCGCAGCGCGCCGAGCCAGCCGTGCTGGGCGTCCGGGCTCGTCGCGAGCCACTCGCGGATCGCGTGGATCACGACGATGTCGCAGAGCCGCGCGATCACGGTCTCGCCACCGGGCCGCGGCGCGGCCGCCTCGAGGCCCATGACGGTCAGCGTCGAGCCGACCCAGCCGCCGTCCTCGCTCACCGCCAGCAGCTCCGGCAGCAGGCTGACGAGCGGCTGGTCGGGCGGATCGAACGAGGCGCCGCCGCACAGCACCAGCGCTCGCTCGCCGCCGCCGCCGCCGTGCGAGATGTAGCTCGCCGTCTGCGGCGCCGAGCCGACGACGGGCAGCCCCAGCACCCAGCCGGGCGGGACCTCCGGCGCGCCGAGCAGGCGATGCCGCGCCCCGCGCGGGAACACGACGAGGTCGCCGGCCGTCAGACGGCGCAGGCCGGCCGAGCTCTCGAGCCAGCACTCGCCCTCGGCGACGAAGTGGAACACCAGGTTCGGGCACTCCGCCATGTCGAGCCCCCAGGGCGCGCTCAGCTCGGTGCGGCAGTAGCAGGAGTCGACCAGGCGCAGCCCCTGGAGCACCTCGCCGAGCGCGTCAGACGCCTGATCAACGACCACGGACGAACGATCATAGATCGTCGGATATCCCTGGGCCCATGCGCTACAAGCTGCTCGGCCGCACCGGCCTCCGCGTCTCCGAGTTGTGCCTCGGGACCATGACCTTCGGCGAAGACTGGGGCTGGGGCGCCCCGAAGCACGAATGCGCCCGCATCCTGGATGCCTATGCCGCCGCGGGCGGGAACTTCCTCGACACGTCGAATCGCTACACCGACGGCAGCAGCGAGACGATCCTCGGCGAGCTGATCGAGCCCGACCGCGAGCGCTGGGTGCTCGCGACCAAGTACTCGCTCAACACGCGGCCCGACGACCCGAACGCCGGCGGCAGCCATCGCAAGAACCTCGTGCAGGCGCTCGAGGCGAGCCTGCGGCGGCTGCGCACCGACTACGTCGATCTCCTGTGGGTGCACGTCTGGGACGTGTTCACGCCGGTCGAGGAGCTGATGCGCGCGCTCGACGACGTCGTGCGGTCGGGCAAGGCGCTCTACGTCGGGATCTCCGACACGCCGGCCTGGATCGTCGCCCAGGCGAACACGCTCGCCGAGCTGCGCGGGTGGACGCCGTTCGCGGGCTTGCAGGTCCCCTACAACCTGGTCGAGCGCTCGGTCGAACGCGACCTGCTGCCGATGGCACGCTCGCTCGACGTCACGGTCACGACCTGGGAGCCGCTCGCCGGCGGCCTGCTGACCGGCCGCTTCGGCAGCGACCGCGAGCCGCCGTCCGGCACGCGGATCGGCACCACGGCGTACGCCGAACGCCTCGTGACCGACCGCAACCTCGCGATCGCCGACGCCGTCAACGCGGTCGCCGCCGAGCGCGACGCGTCGCCGGCCCAGGTCGCGATCGCGTGGCTGCTCGCGCAGCAGGATCGCGCGGTCATCGTCCCGATCGTCGGCTCGCGCCGGCGCGAGCAGATCGAGGACTCGCTCGGGGCGGTGGACGTCGCGCTCAGCCGCGAGGAGCTCGACCGGCTCGACGCCGCCGGCGCGATCCAGCTCGGGTTCCCGCACGACTTCCCGGGGCGCGCGATGGCCTACGGGGACACGTACGCGCGCATCGACGGGCACCGCCCGCAGGCCTGGACGGACGGGCTCTAGGCCAGCGCGACGCCGAGCGAGTGGGGGACTAGCCTGGCGGTCAATGCTGGCGGCCGTCCTCGCGCTCGCGTCCTCGCTGTCGTGGGGCCTGTCGGACTTCGTCGGCGGATTGCAGAGCAGGCGGCACGCGCTGCTGGCCGTCCTGGTGCTCTCGCAGGGCTTCGCGCTCGTGCTGCTCGTCGCGGCGATCGCGGCGGGCGCGCCGACCGAGCATGACGCGTCGGCGACGGCGTGGGCGGTCGGGGCGGGGATCGTCGACGTGGTGGGGGTGACCGCGTTCTACCGGGCGCTCGCGATCGGGACGATGAGCATCGTGGCGCCGCTGTCGGCCACGGGGGCGGTGATCCCCGTGCTCGTCGGGCTCGCGTCGGGCGAGCGGCCGCGCACGCTGCAACTGGTCGGGATGGCGCTCGCCATGGTCGGCGTGGTGCTCGTGGGGCGCGAGGCGGCAGAGCCCGACGCCGAGGCACGCCGCACCGGCCGGACCGCCGTGCTGCTGGCGCTGCTCGCCGCGGTCGGCTTCGGGTCCTTCTTCGCCGGCATGGACCGGGCAGAGGAGAG
>DATHJG010000372.1:0-2454 GCA_035489875.1 Solirubrobacteraceae bacterium
GCGCTCCAGGATGGTCAACACCGGATACGCGTGCCTGAGCGCGCGCTCCACGCCTTCATCGCCGAACACGCGCACGGGGGTCGTCGACTCGCGCAGGAGCAGCAGCCCCGCCGTGTGGTCGATCTCCGCATCGGTCAGCAGCACGCCCGCGATCGGCGGCGCGCGGACGCCGTCGACCGGCCGGGGCGTGAGCGCCTCGAGCTGCTGGCGCGCATCCGGCGAGGCGTTCACGAGGAACCACGGTCCCTCGCCACCGCGGATCGCCAGCGACGATTGCGTGCGGGGTCGCGCCCGCACCCCCGCTCGCGCGGCCTCGCACGTCCCGCAGCCGCAGTTCCACTGCGGGAAGCCGCCCCCGGCGGCCGAGCCGAGAACGCGAACGCGCACGGAGCGGGACGCGGACTCCTATCGGTGGTACAGGTAGGACGTGACCTCCGAACAGAGGTCGACGAACTCGAACTCCGGCTTGATCCACGTCATGAGGCTCTCTCCAAGGGGAAGACGCGTGGACGGGCAGGACACCCGCGCACGCGGTTTGGGGTCGCAGGCAATCTGGCCGCAACCGCCGCCGACGGGCATCGTCCCCGGGGCCAGTGCCTCCCGGCCGTTGGACGAGACTCCGCCGCGCCCGATGCACGTCGAGCTCGCGGCGGACGACCCGTACGCGGTCGGCGCCGACCTCGTCGCGGCCGGGATGGGCGCGCGGGCGTCGGAGCTCGGCGCTCCGGAACGCGCGCTCGCCGATGCCGATCCGGTCGCGATCGTGTACCGAACCGACGCCCCGCTCGCCGTCGTCGCGCTCGAGCCGGACGTGGAGGGACTGCGGACGGCTGCCGCGCGGGCGGTGCGCGCGTGCCGGGGCGGCGGGACGGTCGCGTGGGCGCTCGATCCGTCCCTGCCGCTCCCCGTCGCCGAGCAGGTGCGCGCGCTGGCCGAGGGCGCCGTCCTCGGGGGCTACGACGCCCGCCGCTGGCGGAGCGGCGGACAGCCGCACGGCGTCCGGCGCTTCGTGATCTGCGGCTGCGGCGACGATCTCGCGCCCGTGGCCGACCGCGCAGCGCTCGTCGCGCGCTGGACGAACGCCGCCCGCGAGCTCGTCGACGCGCCGCCGAACGTGGTCTCACCGGCGGCGCTGGCGGAGCGGGCAGCGGCCCTTCCGGGGCTTCGGGCCGAGATCATCGACGCGGGCGAGGCGGGGCTTGGCGCGCTGGCCGCCGTCGGCGCGAGCAGCCCGGCTCGGCCGCTGCTGCTCGTGCTGCGGCACGAGCCGCCCGGCGCGCCGGACGCACCGCGGCTGGCGCTCGTCGGGAAGGCCGTCACGTTCGATACGGGCGGCTACTTCTTGAAGCCGCAGGCGGACATCGTCCGCCAGAAGGCCGACATGGCGGGCGGCGCGGCCGTCGTCGCGGCGCTGGGCGCGATCGCCGAGCTCGGCCTCCCGCTCTCGGTCACCGGTGTCGTGCCCGCCTGCGAGAACATGCTGAGCGGCAGCGCGATCCGGCCGACCGACGTCGTCAGGACCGCCGCCGGCCTCACGGTCGAGGTGACGAACCCCGATGCGGAGGGGCGCCTGATCCTGGCGGATGCGCTGTGGTACGCACGCCGCGACGGCGCGACGCATCTCGTCGACCTCGCGACCCTGACGGGCGCGATGCGCGCGGGCATGGGCGACCTCTACGCCGGCGTCTTCGCGGCCGAAGAATCGTGGCGCGACGCCGTCGTCCAAGCGGGCAACGCGAGCGGCGACCTCGCCTGGCCGTGGCCGCTTCACCCGCGCTATCGACCGCTGATCGATTCGACCGTGGCCGACCTGCGCAACACCGCCGGAAAGAGCTTCGGCTTCCCGATCGTCGCCGCGACGTTCTTGCAGCAGTTCGCGGGCCAGGGGCCCTGGGCGCACGTCGACATGCTGGGCCCCGCGCTGCTCGACGAGGATCGGGGCGACGCATTCGGTCGCGGTGCGACCGGCTACGGCGTCCGCATGCTCGTCGAGCTCGCCACGCGCCTGAGCGCCGCAGCGTGAGGGACGCGGAGTTGGTCGGTGGGCCTGCCCGGGCCGTCACACGGGACAGCCGCGAGCACGAACGCCGGCGGCAAGACTGGACGAGCAGTAGCGAAGCTGTCGACAACGACCCCGAGGGGTTGCGATGAACGAGACGCGCGCCGTCGGTGGGCCACCCGGATTGGATACGCCGAACGATGCGGTGCTGGGTCGGCTGCCGGTCCAGGGAGGCCGCGTCGGATACGCCGAGGAGAGACCCGACGGCCGCCTGCACGCCCGCGTCCGGATCCCGGAAGACGAGCTGGTCTGGGACCCCTCGATCGTCGTCATGCCCCATGGCGGTCAGCTCGAGCTCGAGCTCGTCAACGACGACCAGAACACGCACTGCGCGCTCTTGCCGAGCAATGGTGACCACCAGTTCCTGTGGTTGCCGATCAACTCACGGGGAACGG
>DATHJG010000373.1:0-2071 GCA_035489875.1 Solirubrobacteraceae bacterium
GGCCGGCGTCGTCGAGGCGGTCGGTGCGAAGGTGACGGGACTCCGACCGGGGGAGGCGGTGTTCGGCACGTGTCGCGCCTCCCTCGCCGAGTACGCCTTGGCGCGACCGGACAGGCTGGCGCGGATGCCGGCGAATCTGACCTTCGAGGAGGCGGCCGCGGTTCCGGTCTCCGCCCTCACCGCCCTGCAGGCCCTCCGCGACCGCGGGCGCGTCGAGGCCGGCCAGGACGTGCTGGTCGTCGGTGCGTCGGGCGGGGTCGGGACGTTCGCCGTGCAGATCGCCAAGGCATCCGGAGCGCAGGTCACCGGCGTGTGCAGCACGGCGAAGCTGGACCTGGTGCGGTCGATCGGGGCCGATCACGTGATCGACTACGCGCACGCCGACATCAGCGACGGCGACCGGCGCTACGACCTCGTCCTCGACATCGGCGGGAACCGGCCGCTCTCACAGCTCCGCCGCGTGCTCACGGGCGACGGAACGCTGGTCTTCGTCGGCGGCGAGGGCGGGGGCCGGTGGACCGGGGGCCTCCACCGCCAGCTCGGGGCCATGGTGGTGTCGCGCTTCGTGCGACAGCGGCTCGGGGCGCCCTGGTTCATCGCGAACGCGAACAGCGCCGATCTCGACGCGCTCCGAGCGCTGATCGAGACGGGCGCGGTCTCGCCCGTGATCGACAGGGTGGTCGCGCTGGACCAGGTCCCGGATGCGATCCGTGACCTCGCCGGCGGACGCGTGCGAGGGAAGATCGCCGTCGCGATCGGCTTGGCGGGCCGGGAGGTGGCGCCAGGCGATGAAGGCACCGAGGGCGGCCACCAGAGCGACGGCGATCGACGCCCGCGACATGGCGTGGACGAACGCCTCGCGCGCGGCCTCCCCGACGTCGGCGCCGAGGCTGCCGCCGACCTGGACGCCGGCGCCGAGTGACTCGCGAGCAGCCGCGGCGACCGGCGCAGGGACGTCGGCGGGGAGTGCATCGGACAGCCGCGTGACGTACAGCGACGACATGATGCTCCCCACGACGGCGACGCCGAGCGCACCGCCGAGCTCGCGGGTCGTGTCGTTGACGGCGGACCCGATGTTCGCTCGCTCGGGTGGGAGCGAGCCCATGATGGACTCGGTCGCCGGAGCGCCCGCGAGTCCCATGCCGGCGCCCATGAAGAGCAGCGCGATGCCGAGCGGCCCGTATCCGCTGCTCGTGGTCACCGTCGCCGCGATGGCAAGGCCCAGCGAGAAGAGCAGCATCCCCGTGGTGGTGACGCGCTTGGTGCCGAAGCGCGCGACGAGCTTCGACGAGAGCGGCGCGCACACGATCATGGCTGCGGCGTATGGCAGGACGCGCAAGCCGGCTCCGGTCGGCGAGTACCCGAGGACGAACTGCAGGTACTGCGTCGACAGGAAGAGGAACCCGAAGAGGGCGAAGAACAGTGCCATGATCGTGGCGCTGGCCGCGGTGAAGCGCGGGTTCTTGAAGAGGCGGACGTCGAGCAGCGGCTCCTCGATGCGGCGCTGCCGCACCGCGAACGCGACCAGCGCGACCGCCGCGAACGCACCGGCCCCGACCACCGGGGCCGACGTCCAGCCCTTGGAGGGCGCCTCGATGATCGCCCAGACGAAGGCGACGAGGCCGGCGCCGGAGAGTCCCGCGCCGATCCAGTCGAGCCGCCGTGCGATGGGGTCACGCGACTCGGGGAGGAGCCTGCGCCCTGCGATCACCGCGATCGCGGTCAGCGGGACGTTCACGACGAAGATCGATCCCCACCAGAAGTGGTCGAGCAGCAGGCCGCCCACCACCGGGCCGAGCGCGACGCCGAGGCCCGCGGTGGCGGCCCAGACGCCGACGGCCACGGCGCGCTCGCACGGGTCGGTGAAGACGCCGATCAACAGCGACAGCGTCGCCGGCATGATGAATGCTGCCCCGGCGCCCATGACCGCGCGGGCGGCGACGAGCCCGTCGACACCGCCCGCAAACGCGGCACACCCCGAAGCGAGCCCGAACACCCCGAGCCCTCCGAGGAGCGTTCGCCGGCGTCCGTAGCGGTCCCCGAGCGCGCCGGCCACGAGGAGCAGTCCCGC
>DATHJG010000374.1:0-10175 GCA_035489875.1 Solirubrobacteraceae bacterium
CGGGATCCTCGATCGAGAAGCGCAGCGGCTGGTAGCAGGCGTAGAGCAGGAAGACGATCAGGAACGAGACGAGCGCCGGCTCGTCCCACACCCACCACTGGCCCCAGGCGGCGCGCGCCCAGATCGAGCCGGTGACCAGCACCCCGACCGCGAGGATCAGCGAGATGTGGATCGCCACGTACGAGCGCAGGTCGTCCGCGCGGTCGCCGGATCGCAGGTGCCTGATCCCGAAGATCCCGCCCGCGACGAACCCGCACAGCGCGACGATCCCGAGCGGGACGTGGACGTAGAAGATCTTCTGGACGAAGCCCTGATCGGCGTCGTTCGGCGCGTAGAAGAAGACGAGCGCGAACGCGCCCGTGATGAGGACGACTGAGGCGATGGACAGGGCGCGGAGCCCGCGGCCGAAGGTCATGTCTCGGCGCTACTCCTCCAGCAGGAAGTCGAAGACGGCATAGGCGAGGAGCCCGAAGACCGCATCATAGAGGGCGAGAACGCCCAACCAGCGCACTGGGAGCTCGTCTGCGCCGCCCGCCGCGAGCAGCGGCGCGGTCGCCTCCGCCGCCGCGATCACCACCGGCACGAGCAGCGGCAGCGCGATCAGCGGGATGATCAGGTCACGCGCCCGCGTCTGCACGCCGAGCGCGCCGATCAGCGTGCCGACCACCGCGATCCCCACGTCGGCCAGGACCAGCACGGCCAGCAGCTCCGGCAGCGCCTGGCCGATCCCGGGCTCCAGCAGCAGCACGGCGAACGCCGGCACGGCCACGAGCTCGACCACCACGAGGAATCCGAACAGCACCGCGGCCTTGGCCACGAACATCGACGTCCGGTCGACCGGCGCCATCAGGAAGCCGTCGAAGCCGCCCTGCTCCTGCTCGGCGACGAACAGCCGGTTCATGCCGAGCACGGCCGCGAGCAGCAGCGTGACCCACAGCACCCCGGCCGCGAGGTCCCCCGCGAGCGAGCCGCGGTCGAGGCCGAAGTGGAACAGCACGAACGTGGAGATGCTGAACATCAGCATCGCCGGCACCGACTCGAACGAGCGCCGCTCGAGCTGCAGGTCCTTGCGGATCAGCGCCGCCACCGTCCCCCTCACGCGTACAGCCCTCGCACGTCGGAGAGCGACACCTCGGCGACCGGCGCCCAGATCGCCTGGCGCCCGCCGCGCAGGCCGAGCACCCAGTCGGCCTCCGCCAGCCCCAGCTCGGCGTCGTGGGAGATGAGCACGCGCGCCGGGCCGCACCCGCGGCCGATCAGCGGCGCGACCGCCGCCGCGCCGCCGGGGTCCAGGTTGGCGAGCGGCTCGTCGAGCAGCAGCAGCTCGGGCGCGTGCAGGACCGCGCGGCAGATCGCCGCGCGCTGGGTCATCCCGCGCGAGAGCGTGCGCACCGGGTCGTCGGCGCGCGGCGCCAGCCCGACCTGCTCGACCAGTGCGTCCACGCGCCCGGCGTCCACGCCGTGCAGGCGCGCGTGGAAGCGCAGGTTCTCGTGGACCGTGAGGTCGCGGTAGAGCAGCGGCTCGTGGCCGAGCAGGCCGGTCCTTCCCCGCGTCCGGTACGCCTCGCGGGGGAGCTCCGCGCCGAGCACGGTCGCCCGCCCGGCGTGCGGCCGCAGCAGCCCGGCGAGGATCCGCAGGAGCGTCGTCTTCCCCGCTCCGTTGGCGCCGAACACCGCCACAGTCGTGCCGGCCGGCAGCGTGAACGAGACGTCGCGCAGCGCGACGCGCTCCCCGTACGCGCGCCCGACCCCCTCCAGCGCGACGGCGAGGTCGCTACCCGCCGCGGCGGTGGTTGCCATGGCTGGAGTCCCCGCGCAGCGTCTGCACCGCGTGCTCGAGCACCGGCGCGATCACGGGGAAGAGCTGCTCGACCGCCTTCGGGCTGCCGGGGAAGTTGACGATCAGCGTCGCCTCCGCGATGCCGGCGATCCCGCGCGTGAGGATCCCGAGCGGCGTGTGGCGCGCGCCTTCGGCACGCATCGCCTCGGCCAGGCCCGGCGCCTCGCGGTGGATCACGACGCGGGTCGCCTCCGGCGTGATGTCGTCGGGCGTCATCCCGGTCCCGCCGGTGGTGAAGATGAGGTCGCAACCCTGGTCGACGAAGTGGTGCAGGCGGTCCTCGATCAGCACGAAGTCGTCGGGCACGACTTCCATCCCGACGATCTCGCAGCCGGCCGCCTCGGCCAGCGCGGCGAGCACCGGGCCGGAGCGGTCGTCGCTCAAGCGCTGGGAGACCGACGTGGAGACGGTGAGGATCGCGGTGCGGATGGCCAGTGAGCCTAGGCGGTCAGCTCGCGGAAGCGCGCAACGTCGACGTTGCCGCCGGAGAGGATGACGCCGGTGCGCAGCCCGGTCGCCTCGACCCTGCCGTGCAGGAGCGCCGCGAGCGCCGACGCGCCGCTCGGCTCCAGCACGAGCTTGAGGCGCTCGAACGCGAACCGCATCGCGGTCACGATCTCGGCGTCCGACACGGTGACGACCGCGGCGACGCGCTCGCGGATCACCGGGAACGTGCGCGCGCCGGGCGTGTCGAGCTGCTGGCCGTCCGCGATCGTGCGGCCGACCGGGACCGTCACCCGCTCGCCCGCGGCGAGCGAGCGCGCGGTGTCGTCGCCGACCTCGGGCTCCACCCCGATCACGCGGCAGTCCGCGCAGAGGGCGGTGGCGGCGGTGGCCGCGCCGGCGATCAGCCCGCCGCCGCCGACGGGGACGAGCAGCAGGTCCAGCGCGCCGCCGTCCTCGATCAGCTCGAGCGTCGCGGTGCCCTGCCCGGCCATGATGCGCTCGTCGTCGTACGGGTGGACGATCGTGAGCCCCTCGCGCTCGGCCAGCTCGGACAGCAGCGCGTCGCGCTCGCCGCTGTAGCGGTCGAAGCGCACGATCCGCGCGCCGTACCCCTCCGTCGCGGCGGCCTTGGACGCGGGCGCGTCCTCGGGCATCAGGATCGTGGCGGCGATGCCGTGCAGCGCGGCGGAGAGCGCGAGCGCCTGCGCGTGGTTGCCGGACGACGCGGTGACGACGCCACGCGCGCGCTCGGCGGGGTCGAGCGACGCGACCGTGTTGTACGCGCCACGGAACTTGAACGCACCGGCGCGCTGGAGGTTCTCGGGCTTGAGGCGCACGTGCGCGCCGGTGCGCGCGTCGAGCGTGCGCGACGTGACGACCGGCGTGCGGTGAGCGACGCCGTCCAGTCGCGCCGCCGCTCGGCGGACGTCGTCGAGCTCGATCACGCCGCGGCGGGCGTGTGCGAGCGCTGGGCGGCCGCGATGAGATCGAGCACGGCGCGCTCGTCGCCCTCGCGCAGCAGCGCGACCGGGTCGGGCTCGCCGTTGACGATCTCCTCGAAGAACGCCTTGCGGTCCTGGTACGTCGGCAGCGTGCCCTTCGCCCAGCCGCGGACCTCGTTGAGCAGCACGGCGAGCCGCGCATACTCCTCGCCGAACTCCTCCGCGACCTGGCGCTTGATGCGCTTCGCGAGCGCGGGCGACGCGCCGGCGGTGGAGATCGCGATCGCGAGCGGGCCGGTGCGGACGATCGCCGGCAGGATGAAGTTGCACAGCGGCGGGACGTCGACGATGTTGACGAGCATCGCGCGGCGCTCGGCGTCCTCGTAGACGCGGATGTTGGTCTCGGTGTCGTCGGTCGCGGCGATCGCGATGAACGTGCGCTCGAGGTCGCCGGGCCGGTACTCGCGCCGGAGCCACTCGATCGAGCCTTCTGCGGCGAGCGCCTCCAGCTCCGGGACCGCCTCGGGGGCGACGAGCACGACCTTGCCGTCGCACGCGAGCAGGCCCTCGACCTTCTCCAACCCGATCTCCCCGCCGCCGACGACGACGCAGCGGCGACCGGTCAGCTTGAGGCAGGCCATGTAGAACGGCGTCTCCAGCATCCCCTGCACACAGGTCTGATCGCACAGCCCGCGGCGGAACTGGCAGACGCATTCCTTGCCCTGGTACGCGGCGGCCGGCATCGTCGTTCCACGGTACTACGGTCGATTGGCTTCCCCCCTTGGTGGGAGTGACCGCGGAGCGGATCCGAGGGACGCTCGCGCGCATGCGCAACCTCAAGCTTCTCCTCCAGCGCGAGCCGGCCGCGGTCGGCTCGCTCGTCGCGTCCGTGATGCCGTTGCTGGTGCTGCTCGGCGTGGTGCGGATCGACGAGGCCGGGATCGCGGCGGTCGTCGTCGCGGTCAACGCCGGGGTCGGGTTCGCGACGCGCCTGGCAGTGACGCCGGTCGCGGCGGACACGCGGTCGGCGCGGGCCGAGGTCGCGGTGTAACAGCTTTCGCCTGCCAGGCAAGACGCTCGTTCCTCGCACTTGCCTTCGGCGACGTTACGCCTGCCAGGCAAGACGCTCGTCCCTCGCGCTTTGCCTTCGGCGACGTTACGGTCGCCCAACCGCCTCCCGCCCGAGCCGGATCGCAGTGCGCGCGAGCGGGACCGCGCCGGCGCGGAGCGTCGCCCAGCGCTCGGACTCGCGCCCGTGCAGCAGTCGCGCGGACGCGGTCGCGGCGCGCAGCAGCGCCGGGTCGTACGGCAGCCAGCGGGCCGAGCGCAGGCGGGTCGGCTGGGAGGCGAGCTGGCGGGACGCGACGTACTTCGCGAGCCGCACAGGCGCGGCCGGCGACGCGCTGCCGTGCTCGTTGATCCACGCGATCTCCGCGCCGAGCGCGCGGGCCACGCGCTCGCCGTGTCCGACGTCCCCGGTCCAGACCGAGAGCGTGCCGGCGGTGCCGCCGGCGAGCGCGGTCGCCTCCTCCTCGCTCGCGGCCTCGACGAGCGCCAGCACCGGGCCGGGCACCGGCTCGCGCAGCAGCGCCGCGTCGGGCGGGACCGCGCGGAGCACGGCCGGGGCGTAGAACGCGCCGTCGACGCCGGGGACGTCGATCGCGCCGCCGCACAGCCGCGTGGCGCCGGCCGCCTCGGCCGCGGCGACGAGCGTCTCGACGCGGTCGCGGTCCGCCTCGCTCGCGAGCGGGCCGACCTCGGTGTCGGGACGGCGCGGGTCGCCGACGCGCAGGCGCCGGGCGGCGGCCTCGATCCCCGCGGCCAGCGCGAGCGCCTGCGGGCGCACGGCGATCGCGCGTCCGACCGCGGCGTGCCGCCGTCCGCCGCCGGCGAACGCCGCCCAGACGGCGCCGTCGACCGCGCGGTCGAGCGGCGCGCCGTCGAGCACGAGCATCGTGCCCTTGGCCGCGGCCGGGTCGAGCGTCACGACCCGCGCGGCGGGCTCGAGCTCCTCCTCCCGCACGATCTGGAACAGCTCGTCGGGCAGGCCGGCGCGGACGAACGCGTTCTGCATCCGCGCGGCGGCGCGCACTGCCGCGGGGACGAGCAGCACGGCGTTGCCCGCCAGCAGCGCGGCGGCGACCTCGAGCAGCGGTCCGGCCCACGGCGAGCGGTCGCGCACATGGACGCCGACGACGCCCAGCGGCGACTGCACCAGCGTGGACCGCCGTCCGGCGCGCAGCGCGGGGACCGGACCGAGGCGCCGGTCGGCGAGCGCTCCCGGCCCGTCGCTCGCGAGCCCGTGCAGCCCGCCGACCGAGGGGAGCAGCTCGGCGAGCATCGCCTCGCTGCGCGGCTGGCCCGCCTCGGCGGCGAGCAGGTCGGCGAGCTCGTCGAGCTCGTCGAGCACCGCCATCGCCGCACGTCGCAGGTACCGCGCGCGGTCGCGCGGGGCGACGAGCGCCCACAGCGGCTGCGCGGCGGCTGCGCGGTCGGTCGCGATCATGGCGCGGACGCTACCGCCTGGTCCGAACCCGTACGCTCCGTCCCTGATGAGCCGGTACGGAAAGCGCCCGGACCTGATCGTGCACGAGTCGGAGCCGTTCAACGCCGAGACGGGCCTCGCCGCCCTTGCCGAGGGTCCGCTGACTGCGACCGACGCGTTCTACGTGCGCGGGCACGGCGCGGTGCCGGAGATCGACCGCGCCACGTGGCGGCTGTCTGTCCGCGGGCTCGTGGAACGCGAGCTGGACCTCTCCTTCGGCACGCTGCGCGAGGCGTTCCGCGAACGCGAGGTGACCGCGACGCTGCAGTGCGCCGGCAACCGCCGCGCGGGCCTGATCGCGATCCGCGACATCCCCGGCGAGGCGCCGTGGGGCCCGGGAGCGACGGGCACCGCGACCTGGACCGGCGTGGCGCTGGCCGACGTGCTCGCGCTCGCCGGCCCGCTGCGCAAGGCCGTCCACGTCGGGTTCGAGGGCGCGGATCTGTGCCCGGAGGCGAAGCCCGAGCAGCGCTTCGGCGGCTCGATCCCGCTCGAGAAGGCGTGCCGTCGCGAGGTCCTGCTCGCGTGGGCGATGAACGGCGAGCCGCTCCCGCCCGTGCACGGCGCGCCGCTGCGCGTGGTCGTGCCCGGCTACATCGGCGCGCGCAGCGTGAAGTGGCTGGAGCGGATCGAGGTGCGCTCGAGGCCGTGGCACGGCTACTTCCAGCACGTCGTCTACCGGCTGCTTCCGGAGGACGGGACGCCGGCTCCGGGCGCGGGGCTGCCGCTCGGCCTGGTCGCGCTGAACGCCGACGTGCTCTCGCCGGCCGACGGCGCGACGGTGCCGGCCGGTCCGCTCGAGGTGCGCGGCTACGCGTTCGCCGGCGGGGAGCGCCACGTCGGGCGCGTCGACGTCTCGCTCGACGGCGGCGCGAGCTGGTCGCAGGCGGATCTGCTCGACGACCTCGGCCCGTGGGCCTGGCGTCAGTGGAAGATCACGGTCGACCTGGCGCCGGGCGAGCACGAGATCCTCGTCCGCGCATGGGACTCGTCCGCGGCCACGCAGCCGGAGGACGAGGCCGCGCTCTGGAACCCGAAGGGCTACGTCAACAACGCCCGCCCGCGGGTCCGCGTGCAGGTCCGAGCCTGATCACCAGGTGGCGCGGTAGCGCACCTCGTCGATCAGCCCCCGCCTGCAGCAGCGATCCCCCGAGCGCGGCGCCGCCGACGGTGAGCTCGCCGCCCGGTTGCTCCTTGAGCCGCGCGACCTCCTCGGCCGCGTCCCCGCGCACCAGCCGGGAGCCCGGGTCGACCGACTACAGCCGGCGACCGTAGAGGTTGGCGCCGGCCTTGCGCGCCTCCTCGTTGTGGAACCTGTGCACCTGCTCGTCCGGCGCGGACCAGCCCAGGTCCCGTCCGGGGCCCTCCATGTACCCGTCGAGGGAGACCTGCATCGAGTAGAGCACTGTTCGGCTCATGGTCCTGAGACTCGCACGCGGGGGCGGAGTCATCGCGCGAAGCGCGTCACGCTCCCGGCCTCGCGGCGGAGCGCGGCGTCAACGGCGGCTGGGAGCCTGCCGAACGGGTCGAGCACGACGCGGCTGCCGCGCATCGTCCACGTGGCGATCGCGCGGCCGTCGGCGATCGCCGTGGGGCGGATGATCCCGCCGCCGGGGTGGACGCGGCGGGCGTGCGCGGGATCGACGGCGAACGAGCGGTCCTTCCAACCGAGCAGGTAGGGATCGAAGGCGCCGAGCAGACGGGGCGGGAGCCGGCGTGGCGGCGCGGCGCGCCCCGCCAGGTCGACGAGCGCGCCGTCCTGCTCGAGCTCGGGTGCGATGGCCGCGAAGCCGGCGCGGGCGGCGCGGATCCCGAGCCCCGACCAGGCCGCGAGATCGGCGGCGGTGGCCGGGCCGTGGCCGCGCAGGTAGCGGCGGGCGAGCTCGGCCAGCGCCGCGTCGCGGTCCGGCACCCGGGCGGGCGGGCCGAGCCAGTCGCGCGCGAGCGCGAAGGCACGGTCCCCGTCGTGGACCGGCCCGAGCACGATCGTGCCGCGGCCGGCGGCGAGGCCGAGCAGGTGCGGGACGGCCTGGCCCTCGGAAGGGAGGCCGGCGGCGCGGAGCCGCTCTGCGAGCCGCCGGCGGGCGAGCGGCCCGTCCTCCGCGAGCGCCCGCTCGATCACGGTCAAGGCCCGCTCGGCGACGCCCTCGCTCACGCCGAGCTGCCCGAGCCGCCGCTGGATCGTCGCGGCGCTCTGATCCGCGGTGAGCGCCAGCAGCCAGCCGTAGTCCTCGCGCGCTACGAGGTGCAACGTCCCGCGCATGAGCCACGCGACGACGAGCGTGCGGTCGTCGGTGAGCGCGGCGTCGACGTCGGTGGCGGCGCTCGCGGCGCCGCGGGCGCGCAGCGCGAGCCGCGCAGCGCGCAGGTCCTGGGCTTGCACCGCCAGCAGGTGCTCCACCGCGCCGCGAGCGTCGTTCGGGCCTGAGCTCGCCAGGAGGTGTTCCACCCCTGCCCGAGCGTCGCCCGGGCCCGAGCCCGCCAGCAGCTGCGCGGCTGCGCGGCGGCGGCGGAGCTCCGCCGGCGTCATTCCGCGATGAGCAGGCGGCAGCCGAAGTCGTACTCGGCGCGCTCCAGCAGGTCCGCGTTGCGGCGCTGCCACGCGCCACTGTCGAGGTCGGCGCGCAGGGCGGAAACCATCGCGTCGACCTCGTCGGCCGGCAGCAGCGCGAAGACCGAGATGTTCGCCCGCACGGTCGGATCGAGGTACGCCTCCGGCCGGCGCCAGTACGCCATCAGGAACCCGTCGCGGCAGTCGTGCGGGATGGGAACCGGCACCTCGCGCGTCGCGCCGACCGCGGTCCTGACCTCCGCGAACGATCCCTCGAGCCCGCGGCCGAAGGACGTGAGGCCGAAGGCCGGTGACGAGCCGCTAGGCGAGGCAAAATAGTCGCGGATGAGCCAGAACCGCTCCGCGTAGTCCGGGTCCCACTGGAACACGACCGCGCGCCGGCCGACCCGGCGCAGCTCCCGCAGCCCGGCGAGCCGGTCGCCCCAGTGGTGGTCGGAGAAGACGGCCATCGCCGCGTCGAACGCGCCGTCGGCGAACGGGAGCGCCTCGGCGCGCGCGTCGATGCACGGCGCCGCGTCCGGCGCGCGCTGCGCGCGCATCACCGCCGACGGCTCGACCGCCGTGACCTCGCGGTCGCGTGGCTCGTACGCGCCGGCTCCCGCGCCGACGTTCAGCACCGTGCGCGCATCGCCCAGCGCCGCATGGATCGCGGCGGCGATCCGCGGGTCCTCCGCGCGCGTCGCGACGTAGGACCGCCCGATGCGGTCGTACAGCGCGCTCATCATGCCTCGCGTCCGCGGGCCCGGCGCAGCTCCGCCAGCCGCTCGCGGAACGCGGGCTCGCCGTCGTCGGGCGCGTAGAGGCGGAGGTCCTCGCGGCCGGCCGGCAGGTGCTCCTGGTCGTTGACGTGCCCCGGCTCGTCGTGCGGATTCTCGTAGCCCACGCCGCGTCCCAGCTTGCGCATCGCCGGGATGGCGGCGTTGCGGAGCGCGTTCGGCGCCGGCTCGGCTCCGTGCTCGGCGATGTACGACCGCGCGCCCAGGATCGCCCGCTTCGCCGCGCTGGACTTCGGCGCGAGCGAGAGGTAGATCGCCGCCTGCGCCAGCGCGAACTGGCACTCCGGGACGCCGACGTGCTCGACCGCCTGCGCGGCGGCGATCGCGATCGGGAGCGCCTGCGGGTCGGCGTTGCCGATGTCCTCGGACGCGAGCACGATCATCCGCCGCGCGATGTAGCGCGCGTCCTCGCCCCCCTCGAGCATCGCGGCCAGGTAGTAGAGCGACGCGTCCGGATCGGAGCCGCGCGTCGACTTGATCCAGGCCGAGATGTAGTCGTAGTGCTGGTCGCCCGCCTTGTCGTAGAGGACGGCCTTGCGCTGCATCGCGTCCTCGGCGTCGGCGACCGTCACGCGCGCCGACTCGGCCCGCGCCGCCGTCTCGCACGCCAGCTCGAGCGCGTTGAGCGCCGCACGCGCGTCGCCGCCGGACCGGGCGGCGAGGAACGCGATCGCGTCGTCGTCCACGGTCGCGTCGCCGCACTCGCCGCCGTCCAGCGCGCGCCGCAGCAGCACCTCCACGTCGGCCGCCTCGAGCGCGTGCAGCTCGTAGACCTGCGCGCGCGAGAGCAGCGCGGAGTTGACCTCGAAGTACGGATTCTCGGTCGTCGCCCCCACGAGCGTGAGGAGCCCTTCCTCGACCGCGGGCAGGAGCGCGTCCTGCTGGGCCTTGTTGAAGCGGTGGATCTCGTCGAGGAAGAAGATGGTCGCGCGCCCGCCGCGCCGGCGCTCGCGCGCCCGCGCGATCACCTCGCGCACCTCCGGCCGGCCGGCGTTGACCGCGGAGAGCTCGTCGAACGCCGCGTCGGCGTGCTCGGCGGTCATGCGCGCGAGCG
>DATHJG010000375.1:0-5270 GCA_035489875.1 Solirubrobacteraceae bacterium
CAGGGCGCCGCGTACGAGGGCCTGACCGTCGACTTCCTCGAGCTGGCGTACGCGGCCGGCGGCAAGGTGCTCTCCGACGACGGCAAGACGGCAGAGATCGACTCGCCCGAGAACCTCGCCGCGCTGAAGTTCATGGTCGACGGGATCAACGACGGCGCGGCGCCGAAGGCGGTCACGACGTACATGGAGGAGCCGGCACGGCGCGCGTTCGAGGCCGGCCGCGTCACGTTCCTGCGCAACTGGCCGTACGTCTACGCCACCGCGAACCGCGCGAAGGCGACCGGTGGCAAGTTCGACGTCGTCCCGTTCCCCGCGTTCGAGGGCGCCGGCAAGGCGGGCATCCTCGGCGGCGCGAACCTCGTGATCTCGAGGTACTCAGAGAACCCGGGCGGGGCGCTCAAGTTCATCGACTACATGACCTCCAAGGACCGTCAGGCGGAGGACATCGTGAAGTTCTCCGACGCGTCGCCGCTGCTCGCGGTCTACGACGACCCTGCGGTCCAGAAGGCGCAGCCGTTCTCGGACGAGCTGAAGGCGGCGGTGGAGCAGAGCAAGGCGCGCCCCGTCTCCCCCGTCTATCCGCAGCTCTCGCAGGCGATCTACAAGAACGTGAACGCGGCGCTCTCGGGCAAGACGTCGCCGGAGGACGCGCTCAAGCAGGCGCAGACCCAGATCGACGAGGCGCTGAAGACGTTCTGATCACGCCGGGACGGCGGTGCGGCCGGTCGTGCGGACCCAGACGGTGCCACCCTCGACCAGCTCGAGCTGCTCGGCTTCGTGCCGGGTCACCTGCGCCGAGACCGTGTCCCGCTCGTCACCGCGTGCTTCGCCGTCGCTCGCCTCCAGCAGCAGCTCGACGCGCACCTCGAAGCCGAGGTGCACCACGCGCGCGACCTCGGCCTGGCGCGCGCCCTCCGCGGGCGCGAGCGAGATCGAGATGTCGTGCGGGCGCACGAGCTGCTCGCCGACCTGGCTGACCGGGCCGAGGAAGCCCATCACGAACCGGTTCGCCGGCTGGTCGTAGAGCTCGCGCGGACCGCCGACCTGCTCGATCCGGCCGTCGTCCATCACCGCGATGTGATCGGAGATCGCCATCGCCTCCTCCTGGTCGTGGGTGACCAGGACGGTGGTGACGTGGACCTCGTCGTGCAGCCGGCGCAGCCACTCGCGCAGCTCGGCGCGCACCTTCGCATCGAGCGCGCCGAACGGCTCGTCGAGCAGCAGCACGCGCGGCTCGACGGCGAGCGCGCGGGCGAGCGCCATGCGCTGGCGCTGCCCGCCGGAGAGCTGGTTCGGGTAGCGCTTCTGGTAGCCGGACAGCCCGACGACGCCGAGCAGCTCGTCGACGCGCGCCGCGATCCGGTCCTTCGGCTGCTTGCGGATCTTCATCCCGAACGCGACGTTGTCGCGCACGGTCATGTGCTTGAACGCGGCGTAGTGCTGGAACACGAAGCCGATCCCGCGGCGCTGCGGCGGCAGCCGGGTCGCGTCGTCGCCGTGGATCTCCACGGTCCCGCTGTCGGGCTCCTCGAGCCCGGCGATGATCCGCAGCAGCGTGGACTTGCCGGAGCCGCTCGGACCCAGCAGCGAGGTGAGCGATCCGTCGGGGATCTCGAGCGAGACGTCGTCGAGCGCGACGAAGTCGCCGAACGACTTGCGGACATCGCGAACGGCGATCATGCGTCTTCCCTCCGTGGGTTGATCCGCGTCATGGCGAGAAGCGTCCCGAGCGCGATGATGGCGAGCAGGGCCGAGGCAGCATACGCGCCGGCGATGTCGAAGTTCTGGAAGCGCTTCTCCACGAGCAGCGTCAGCGTCTCGGTCTCACCGGAGATCTTGCCCGACACGACCGACACCGCGCCGAACTCGCCGATGCAGCGCGCCACCGAGAGCACGACGCCGTACGCCACGCCCCAGCGGATCGAGGGGAGCGTGATGCGCCAGAACGTCTGCCAGCGGTTGGCGCCGAGCGTCGAGGCGGCCTGCTCCTGGTCGTCCCCGACCTCGCGGAGCACGGGCGTGACCTCGCGCACGACGAACGGGACCGAGATGAAGATCGTGGCGAGCACGATCCCCGGCACCGCGAAGATCACCTGGAACGGCAGGTCGCCCAGCCAGCCGCTGCGCCCGTACACGAGGATCAGCGCGAGCCCGACGACGACCGGCGAGATGGCGAACGGCAGGTCGATGATCGCGTCGAGCACCGCCTTGCCGCGGAAGCGGCCGCGCGCGAGCGCCAGCGCGCAGAGGACGCCGAAGATCGTGTTGAGCGGGACGGCGATCGCCGTGACCGTGATCGTCAGCCAGAACGCGCTGACGGCGGCCGGCGTCGTGACGGACTCCCACACGGCCCCGAGGCCGTGCTCGAACGTGCGGTAGAAGATGAGGCCGATCGGGACGATCAGCAGCAGCGCGAGATAGCCGAGCGCGACCGTGCGCAGCCCGATCCGCCAGGGGCGGTCAACGGTCATGCCGCGCCCCCCAGCGCCCGAGCGCCCGGATCCCGAACAGGACCAGCAGCGACAGGATCAGCAGCACGACGGAGATCGCGGCCGCGCCGATCGGGTTGTCGCTCTCGATCTGCTTGAAGATGAACATCGACGCGACCTGCGTGTCGAACGGGATGTTCCCGGAGATCAGCACGATCGAGCCGAACTCGCCGACCGCGCGGGCGAACGCGAGCGCCGCGCCGCCGAGCAGCGCCGGCACGAGGTTGGGGAGGATCACGCGCCGGAACACCGTCAGGTTCGAGGCCCCGAGCGAGAGCGCCGCCTCCTCCATCTCGCGGTCGAGCTCGATCAGCACCGGCTGGACCGAGCGGATCACGAACGGCAGCGTTACGAACAGCAGCGCGAGCAGCACGGCGAACTGGGTGTAGGCGATGTCGATCCCCAGCGGGCTGGTCGGTCCGTACAGCGCCAGCAGCGTCAGGCCGGCGACGATCGTCGGCAGCGCGAACGGCAGGTCGATCAGCGCGTTGACGACGGACTTCCCACGGAACTGGTCGCGCACCAGGACCCAGGCGATGAGCGTCCCGGTGACGACGTTGACGAGCGTCGCGACGAGCGAGACGCCGATCGTGAACCGCAGCGCGGCGACCGCTTGGCGGCTGCTGACCGCGCTCCAGAACGCGTCGAGGCCGCCGTCGGTCGAGCGGACGACGACGGCGGCGAGCGGGAGCAGCACGACGAGGCTCAGCCAGAGCGTGGAGATGCCGAGCCCGAGGGCGCCCGGCCGTCCGGCCGGGCGCCGCAGGGTGAGCGTTGCGGTCGTCACTTGGCGGTCGAGACCCCCGCGTCCTCTTCGATCTTCGCGATCGAGCCGCCCTCGATGTCGAACATGTCGGCGTTGACCTTCTCCCAGCCGCCGAGGTCCTCGATCGTGAACAGGCCGGGCGGATCGGGGAACTTGCCCGCGTTGGCCGACAGCACCTCCGCGTTGACCGGCCGGTAGCCCCATTCGGCGAACTTCTCCTGGCCGGGCTTGGAGAGGACGTAGTCGAGGAACGTCTGCGCCGACGGCGGGGCGTCCTTGGCCGTCGCGATGTCGATGTTGATCTTGATCGTGTCGTCCGGGATCACGTACTCGAGCTTCTCGCCGTTCTTGTTGGCGGTGATCGCCTCGTATTCGTAGGACAGGAGGACGTCGCCGTTGCCGCCGATGAAGTTCTGCAGCGCCTCGCGGCCGGACTTGTCCTGGACCTTGACGTGCTCGGTGATCAGCTTGCGGACGTAGTCGAGCCCCGCCTCGGGGTTCTTGCCGCCCTCGGACGCGTAGCCGTACCCCGCGAGCAGGTTCCACTTCGCCGCGCCCGAGCTGAACGGGTTCGGCGTGAGCACCTCGACGCCCGGCTTGAGCAGGTCGTCCCACGTCTTGATGTTCTTCGGGTTGCCCTCGCGGACGACGAAGGAGACGACCGACGTGGTCACCAGCCCCTCGTTCTCGCCGTCCTTCCACGTGGGCTCGACCAGGCCGGCGTCGACGAGCCGCGTCATGTCGGGCTCGGTCGAGAACGTCACGACGTCGGCCTTCTGGCCGGCCTCGACGGCGCGCGCCTGATCGCCGGACGCGCCGAACGACGTCTTGAACTCCAGCCCGTTGCCGTCGGGGGTCGCCTGGAAGGCGGGGATGATCTCGTCGTAGACGACCTGCGGGGTCGAGTAGGCGACCAGCGACAGCGTGCCCTTCGACCCGTCGCCGTTCGACGCTGCGGCATCGCTGCCGGACTTCTCATCGGATGCACCCCCGCAGCCGGCGACCACCAGGACGGCGGACGCCAGCGCGGCGATGATCGAGCTCCTCGTCTTCACTCCACTTCCTCCAAAGTAGATAAACCCTGTCGGGATCGGGGAGAATACAAGGTTCTCCAGCGGCACGATCGAGTTTATTGTGTCGATCGGCTTTGTGCGAGGGTGGAGCAGGGGCGCTGCGGGCCGGTCGCAACAGCTCCTAACGAGGACGAGCGGCCCGTGGGCCGCTCGCGCGAAGTACTCCGGGGGTGGGACTCGAACCCACAACCTTCGCCTTAACAGGGCGCCGCTCTGCCATTGAGCTACCCCGGATCGTGAGCTACCCGGGACGGGGTAGCTCGGCGTCCATAGTAGGGCTTATCGGACGGTGGCGATCCCTGCTTCAACCTCTGCGTGGCAGTTCGCACAGAGGAGCACGCACTTGCGCGCCTCCTCGCGGCAGCGCTCGAGCGACCGCGTGACGCCGCGCACGCCGAGGCCGAACAGCTTGGTCTCCGGATCGAGGTGGTGGAACTGCAGGGCGCCGACGTACAGGTCGTAGCCGCACAGTGCGCAGCAGCCGCCGGCCTCGTCGACGAGCAACGCCTTGATCTTGCGCCGGCGATCGACGACGCGGTCCTTGCGGCACTGCTCGCAGCGATGGTGGTCGGTCGGGCTGTACTTGATGAACGTCGTGAGCCCGTGCACCGCGCATTCGCGCTCGATCGTGCGGGCCTCGCTCCCACGGGGCTCGACGGTCCGACGCGTCTTCAGCCCGTGCTGCCTGAGCCAGTGCCGCACGGTCGCGTAGCTCACGCCAAGCTGCTCGCCGATCGCTCGGATCGAGAGGCCGGCCGTGACCAGTGACTCGAGCTGCTCGCGGGCGACCCCGCCGCGGCCGGCGTGCTTCTCCGCGTGCGTGGAGACCAGGCCGTGCTTGGTGACCCAGTAGGCCACCGTGCTCGGGTCGCGGTCGCCCGCGCGTGCGATCGCCTCGATGGAGCGGCCGGCGCCGAGTTGCTGTGCGAGCCATGCGCGATC